>JAGCGE010000035.1 GCA_017649745.1 Clostridiales bacterium
GGAATATAGCCTGACATACAACGAGTTTTCCGTCGTCATTAATGAACATTTGCATATCCATGTTGATATTAACTTCCGAAATCTGGTCAATAGCCATTTGATACATCTCATTTTCTGTTGAACCGATAAACTCGTTATCTACATTAACTTCACCATTCACGTATAAAGGTGCATAATCATCCGGTCCATAAGAATTATTCATGAACTCGATCGTAGCGTCCTTCACAGTTTCGAAAAAGTTGCTTTCCGAAAGACCTGTAAGTCCGATAATCTCTTCATTACTCAGCACATGACCGTCTTCGGTAAATGTATAAGTCGAGTATAATCCGCCCCAACCTTCAAGACTGTAGTCGATAGCGATAGAATAGATTCCGTCATAGCCGTTGAACACTTTGTAACCCACATAGTAAGAATCAAGATATTTGTCTTCTCCGATAAGAGAATAAAGATCCTCATATATCTTGTCATTCATCTCATCGATCTCTTCCGAATCGATCAAGACTTGCGGAACTCTGACATAACTGCTTAGACCCATATCGCTCCAATCGATGAAATCATAATCCTCATCCGTTTTCACGACCGGTTCGGCGTTTTTATTAATCATTGTTTCAGTAGTTGACTCAGTTGTTGTCTTTGTTGTCTCGACAGTAGTCTCGATAGTGGTATCTTCTGTTCCCTCTGAAGTCTCTTTTGTCTCCTCTGTCTTAGCCGAGCAACCCTGCATACTAATGATCATCACTGTTGCAATGAGCGCTGCCATAATTTTTTTGTTCTTCATATTTTCCTCTTCTCCCAGAAAATTTATTTACCATCTATATAAGTCTGAACCATTTTATTAAGGTTATCGACCAACTGTTCTCTGCTGATCTCACCTTTAAGATAAGGAACAATTTCCTTGTCTATATCCATGAAATCTATATACAGATAATTTGTTTGATCGATACTCTCTATTGCATTGAAATACTGATCCCATAGATCATCATTAGGTAATATATACTTTTCCGCCTGATCGACTGCTGCCTCCCTGTTGATCGGAATAGTATAAAATCCTTCCTGAATATCTTCTGATAACAATATCTCGATAAATTCGATGCAGGCTTCCTTATGTGTAGAAGAGGAGGAAATACCTATCTGTGAATCGATCTGTGCAACAAAACTCTTTCCGTCACCTGTAGGCTGTGCCAATATCACAGGAGAATCGTACGTATTCTTGAGTTGGAGAAGAACATCTTCATATCCTACGATCTGACTTCTATTCTCTCCGGAATTTGTGTAATTGAAATCAACAAAGTTATCGACGTAATCAAGCATTGAGTAAAATGATTCTTGATCAAAATCAGCCTTACCATCCTTCACCCATTCACCAATATCTCGACCTAAGACGAGACACACAAAATCTCTTCCAGATGGTGCTATCAGATCCTCACCATTATTCACTTCCTTAACAAATTTCGCGTATTCATCAAAAGTAAATCCGGTTTGTCCTTCTTTAATATTCTTTTTATCGGTAACGATCGTAGACATCATATAATTCAGAGGCATAGAGTAGAGTTTACCGTCTATCTTCATACTGTCAGTGATATTGGTATAATACAAAGAAGGATCCAGCTCGATCTCGTCATTAAGATCAATAAATAATTCATCCATATAATAATATGGTATTTGATCAAATGAACCAAGAACAGCGTCATACTGACCTGAACTTATAAGCTCGATCAATTCTTCTTGAGTTAACTCACCACCAAAATCATTGTAGGAAACAATATTCAAATAGTACTTATCACTTTGAGAATTAAATCTTTCGACTGCACTAGAATAATCACGAATGCTTCCTCCCCAGTCAATAAGGATGTTTACTGTCTCCTTTCCTGCATTAGGACTTGCACCCTGCTGCTTAGTGAATATTGCTATTCTGTAATCATAAGTAGCATAATTAGTATCATAATCTGTTACAAGCATATAGACAGCGTCATCAGTAACATTTAAGAGATGACCAGTGGAAATAACATCAAAATCTGCATCCGTATCCTTGAAATAAATATATGGATTACCATTTGCAAGGATACCATTAGTATCACGACTATATGTATTACTGTCAGTATCCATGACCGAAAGAGGGAGATCAGCGTATTGCAGATCACTGGCATCACCATTAAACGTAAGTGTCTTTGTCGAAGGCACAAAGGAATACGAATAATAGTTATCGTTATCCACAAATACCATCATGATGAGATCCTTGGTCTTCGCACGCGCAAGGCAAAGCTCCGTATATTTGCTTGAAGGGATATCTGCGCTTACATCCTGCTCGATAACCTTTTCTCCATTCCAGAAACCATACATGGTTACCTGATTCTCATCGTCGCTCTTATAATCTGAAACAAATAAGAACATTCCGCTTCCGACAGGCACAGGCCAGATCAGGTCGTCCGAATTATAAATAGTAAGAACGTCCTCCATTTCTCCATATGTCTGGTTAACAGGATCTATATTGATCCTTACAACCTCTTCCAGGTTCCAACGAATTCCTTCAAGATACACGCTTATACCATTGTTTTCCCAGACAACACCCAGGACTTCCAGATTATAAAAGCTGTCCCATCTATCCTTCAATGCACTGGCCGGGATCGTTGCTCTCTTTTCTGTTCCATCCTTATCGATCAGATAGATCTCGAGATCTTCAGAATATCGATTGACATGACAAATGTAGTCACCTGCAGCGTAGATATCCAGACTGTAATATGACGGTATAGTCTTAACCGTATACCAGGCATCCGGATCATAGACAACGTCAGAAACTACATCAGGTGCTACAGTAGTATCCGCTGTACCGATCGTTAATCCTGTTGTTTCAACTGCTGTCTTTTTAGTCAGCGCACACGATGAACTAAAGATCGCAATTGCACATGTAAGTGTTATTGCAGTTATCTGTATTACTTTGGAAGTGATTCTTTTCTTAAGTAGATTTTTCACTCTTATCTTGGCCTCCATACCGCCAAATCCAAGCCCGCAAAAGGCTGTGTTTTGCATAAAATTGCCCGTAGGGTCCTCTACTGCATGTACAACTATCGACTTGCAGTAAGCTTTCTTTATAGCCAATCCACATTCATTTATTGTCTGCTCATCTACTCGCATCTCTATGTCTGCGCAGACCATGATGAACGCGATCCAGACTAATGGATTGAACCAGTGGATACATAATGTGAAGTAGCAGAGAAGTTTGATCAGTCCGTCTCTGTTCTTGATATGCATCGATTCATGTCTGAGGATAAAGTCACGTTCGCCCTCATCCATGTATTCAGGAATACATATCTTAGGTTTGATATATCCGACAACAAACGGAGAATCTATATCACCGATATAATACTTTCCGTCCTCCGATCTTACTTTTCTCATCGAAATAAGGAAACGGAGATATCTTATGACGAAGAGTAACATCATCGAAAGTGAGATTCCGGCCCACACATATGGCACGCTCTTCCAATACGACATCGTAAGCTTTGCTTTCGAAAATGAACTTTCAGTTTTCTTAGTTTCAGTCTCAGTTACAGTCTCGGTCTTTTCGATAGTCTTATCAGGCTCTGTATCTTCTACTTCTACAGTCTGTTCAACTTTATCAACTTGATCTGTTATCATTACCTGACTGTCATCACTTGGAACCGTGTCCATCTTGTTGTTGGAAAGTTTGTGAAGTTCCTTTATTGCCAGCATATCTTCCTTAGATAAAGGACTAAAAGACTTCTTCTTAACTTTCTCCGTATTTGTATCAGTCACTACCGTTTCTGTCTTTGTCTGAGGTCTAATATTAAGAAGACTTAGGTGCGAACTGAAATTAAACGGACAAAGGAGTCTTATAGCCACGGCTATCCAGAAGAAGATAAGTACCTTCTTAGGGCATCGCCTGAAAAGTAATCTGGCGAGTAAGACGATGCCGATGGCAATACTGCCATATAGGCTCATCTCGAGTACCTTAATGAATATGGAAAACATAATATACCTCAGTCTTCAGTGTGCTGCTCGATCATATCGATCAACTTTGTTGCATCTTCCTTGCTTAAGCTCTTGTCACCGAGGAATGCGCTTACGAACATAGGTAAAGATCCCATGAAATTCCTCTTGACCAGGTCTTCACTTTGTTGTTTCTGGATCTCTGAACGGCTCTTGATGTATGTAATGTTCGATTTCTCGCTCTTGATAAGTTCTTTATCCGATAATCTTTTGACCATCGTATAGACTGTGGTTCTCTTCCAGCCGTGAATCTTCTCGCATAAGATAGCAAGCTCACCTGATGGGATCGGAGCGTTGTCCCAAATGATCTCCATCAGCTTGTATTCACTGCCGCCTAAAAAGTTATCTCTCATAATTCTTCCTCCTAAAAGCCATTCTTATAGCTCGATACTACAATTGTAGACACAGCATGTCAATAGGTTTTGTCTATAATTGTAGACATTTTTTCGAGGAAGCGAAAAAAAATCATAAAATATTGTCAGATAATATCAGTTATTTTCCGGGTAGAACAAGTCCTCCAGCGCCTTGGTCGCTGTCATAGATTCATAATTGATCGCGTTGATCTTCCATTCTCTCTCTGCTTTGCTGTATGAGAAATAGATAAGGCAACTCTTCTCCTCTCCGTTCATCCTGAAACGACAGGAACCATAGTATCCGTTATAACTGTCAGACGAATTAACTAATCCATCCATCTCCAGGTACTCGAGTTCGGAAAAGTCCGGAAGATCGCTATAATCTTCTTTGAACAGGGACAACTCAGCAGCTTTATCGTAATCATCTTCGGAAAGAGCTTCGAAGTATTCGGAAGCGACTTTGTCGCATTCTTTTCCGGCTTTATCAAAACCTCTTCTCCTGACCGCTTCAGCAGAACATGAACACGTAAGGAATACAGAGGTAACTATCAACGCTGCTGATACGAATCTTCTCATCTTATTCATTTACCGGTTCCTCCTTTGGCGCATTCTTAAGCTCGAATTTCTTATCGCCGTTATATGCACCCAGCATAAAGATATATACGAATGCAATACCGATTATTTCCAGACATCCGATAAGGAATACATACTCAGCATAGTAGTACTTGTTTATCAGACATACGGCAAAGAACATGTAGAGAAGCACAATGCCTGTAACGTTTGTTATGATCGAGAAAAGGTTCAGTAAGTTCTTCCCTGTGATCAAGGACAGTGCACATAGAGCAGCTGATGCTGTAACGAGCACCATTCCTATAACAGAAGTCAGAAGTGTATAAGTCTCTTTGGAATAGTACTCGAAAATAATGCCGTACAATCCTCCAATAAGGCTCAAGACTGCAAGAACAGCAGGTATGATCGCATAGATCTTAAACGAACTCTTCCTGTGATGGAACATGACCCAAACAGCTCCGGCCGTAGTAACCAGTGCCATAGCAATACCAATGTAATAGTAGAGATCCCCGAAAAAAGTTGCGGCCGGATTTCTCATTAAACCGTAACTTCTCAAAACAAATAATGAAAACAGGTTGACCAATATTCCGCCGACACAAAAAAACTTACCGAAAAATCTCTTAGCAGTAGACTTACCGCTTCTTGTTTGTCTGCGAGACGCAACAGGTTGCGGCTGCATCTGTGCAGGCTGCTCAGGCGCAACGTAATTACGTGCATAACATCCGCAAAACGGACAGACGTCAACTTCTTCGATCTCCTTACCACAATGAGAACAATACATAGGACCCCTCCTTCTATTTAATGAAATACCGAAAGTATTAAAAATACAAAATAGATCACGAATACAGATAAGAATGCACAGACAGCAGATATGATCGTAGCTATGAGATACGCTTTGGCAGCTCTGTTCTTCTTATCGATAAAATGCGTAGCTGTAAGGATCGCTCCTGCAACAAATACGAAAAGTGAAAGGATGATAAATCCTACTTTAGGAGGTTCATCATTATATTGAGGCTTAACCGGAGTTATAGGAGCAGAAGGAGCAACAGGCTGCGGAGGAATCGGTCTTCCGGTAGGCGTCTTACAGTAGACACAGACGATAGCTTCATTGTCGATCTCTTTACCGCAATTATTACAATACATATCGAGCCCCCCTATAGCCGAATTATATAGTAAATCGTCAATGCTTGATAGGTCTTCCGACCCATTCATTTAAGACAGCGAACATCTCACGCACATGAAATGTCGGTCTTAACCACCAGCTCGTCTTGCTCGGTACTGAACCGTACTGAAGGCCGACGGATTCACAGATCTTTCCTGCTCTGTACTGATGGAATTCATTCGTGACGATCGCGACGGAACTACCGGGCCTTACCTCGTCGATTATTGTTTTCGAGAATCGGAAGTTCTCTGCCGTAGTAGTCGACTTATCCTCAAGATAGAGTCTTTCTTTAGCAATACCTCTTGCTGTAAGTCCATTGTATATGCACTGTGCCTCAGAGATGCTCTCATCGCTTCCCTTACCGCCTGAACATATACAGATCGCGTCAGGATGAGCCTTCAGATATTCTGCGGCAGCATCGATCCTTCGCTCCAGCATAAGACTCGGCTTATCGCCTATGACCTGACAGCCGAGAACTATAACTACCGAATCAGGAAGCGGTTCCTGCGAAGCGCCCGCAAAGATAAAGACCGATGTCGAGACGCTAATGATAAGACACAATACAAAGATGATGGAGAAGATCGCGACAAATGCTTTAGAAGCAAAGAGCTTGTCGCTGAATAAAGTGATAAATATAATACACACGCCTACGGCTATACCGCCTATCGAGCCGGCATTGAACACTCCCCTGGTGATAGGGAAAACGAATAGTGCGATGATCGCGAGGCCGAGTATTATCAGGATCGCCTTGAGCATAGTCTTCATATATGTCTTATCCTGTCCTTGATCCGTGTTTTCAAGAAGGCGTCATACTGAGCCTTGTCGACTCTCAGGCCTGTCCTGCAGTAAGGGCATTCGCAGCGTCTCTTGAATCGATACGGGAAGACCGGGATAAAGACCATAGTAAACCATGATGATACCGTGTTAAGCACAAAGTGGAACGTAAGACCGCACGAAGGACATGTGATCTCGTCTGCGGTCCTCCCTCTGTGATGAGTAAAATGCTTGTTTCCTACGATTATTATCATATCTCTTCCTCCGACCTAAGTACGGCTCTGTTCGAATCAATATCTCCAAGAAGCTTGGAAAATGCCTTCTTGCTAAAGAATGTAAGTCTAATGTCTGTTATGCCGCCTTGTCTGTCGATCGTTCTTAAGACAGGCTTAACATAGAACTCGCCGCCGTATAATCCGTGAGAGCTCATGGAATAAGTGATCAGGTTCTGACTAATGAGGAACGTCTTCTTAGGACGGAAGATCCTTTTAATGATAAGCTCGTCACCCATCAGGACAACGGACTTCCATCGCCAGATAAGATCTACCGGCCACGCAAGGAACATAACGATCAAAAAGACAATTCCCGCGTTAGCATATTCCTTTGTGATGATCCCGATTATAAGGATCACGAAAAAAGATATAACGACATAAAGGATGCTCCTAAACCAGCTTAGGAACAGTGCTTTACCGAAATTGCTGTTGTACTTATGTAATTCCATATCTTATCCCTTCACTGCGTAAAGATTAGTCTCCCAAGCAGGGATATAAAGTTCATGTCTTATATATAATTTCAGATCAGGCGCCAGGTCATTGATGTAAAGCGGAAGCTTAAACATATCCTCATTCCTGTGATAAAGCGCGCACATCAGTTCCGCGCCTCTTCTGATATGTGATGCCGCTCCGCGAAGTGCCATGTATTCAGCGCCCTCAACATCCAGCTTGATAATATCTGCATCTTCTTCGACGATGTCATCCACAGCGAGCATATCGATCGCGATACCCTCATCACTTATCCTTGCCATACGGCCCTCATTCTCAGTAAAACCGATCTTGCCGGATTCATCATAAGCAGCTGCGTTATAACACTTGATATTAAGATCGCTCGTGTTCTTCACGAGCTTCGTATAATTCTTGCTGTTTGGTTCGAAAGCATAGATCGTCTTATACTTCACGCCCTTCTTCTCGCAAGCCTCAGAAAACTCTAAAGCAGTGTCGCCTTTATATGCACCAAGATCAACGAACACCATATCATCTTTAAGAGTCATCAGCTCATCATAGACCTCGTCTCTTCCGGAAGTGCAAAGCTGCAGAAACTTCGGATCTCCCGTGATCTTGAAATTGATGATATTCTCGTAGCATGTTTTCGAGCGCTCATCAGCAAGAAGGTCATATACCCTCTCGAAAAGATCCCTGTTCCTCTCGAAATATTCCCTGTCGAAAAGACCGTCGCCTGCGACCGGAACGTCAGGAGCTACGAGTGTGTGCCTCTCGGCGATCTTAAGGATGTCACTATACAAAGGATCATATCCTGCGGCAAAAGCGAGAACGATGATAAAGTCATCAACTTTCTCTTCGATCTCCTGAAGAGTGTGGACCAGGTGCCCCTTAAACTGGTGACCCCTGACAAATCCGCTACTCGCGAAAAATCCCGCGCAGGTTATTCCTTTATCATGGAAAACAGAAAGGATCTTCTCCGCGCCCAAACCCATCCCATACATGAATATGGGAAGTTCGGTCTCTTTAAGAAGATCCCAACATGATTTCTGATCTGTAATCGTAATACCCATATAAAGAGTATATCACAAAGGGGGATTATCAGTCCTTAGAAGAAGAAGAATGACATGCTCATGAAGGCGCGCTCACAAAGTCTGGCAAGACTCGTGACATCCTTATAGAGCCATTTCCTCGAATAATGACCATAGTAGGTCTCGTCAGTGTCGATCTCTTTAACAAGTTCGCGCATATCGCCTTCAAACCAGAGATACTCGGTAAGTTCTTTACCAATGTCCTCAGGAACATACTCGTAACTCTCCTTAAGAGTTAGATATCCGAGTTTACGAAGGATAAAAGCAACAAACTCGCTGCATGTAAACGCCTTATAAGTCTTAACACCCTTCAAGATAGGATAAGACAACATCGAAAAGAGATTATACTTATACTCTTTGTTATTCATCATGTAAGCGATGACACAGCGGATCCAGTTATACTGTTCATCCGTGATCTCAAGCTCATAGACAGCTACAGGAAGTTCACAGTTCTTCTCAAGATAACGGACTCTCGATTCATGTACGAGACCTGCTGAGAAAAATGCATGATGCTGTTTACGGGCGTAAGCGTATAATTCCTTAAATTCAGTGTCAAAGCAGATGGCTGCATGATTATACTTACAGCCTGTGATGCTTCTGATGCTCTTGGCAACAAAAGTAGTCGTCTGGGATAAAACTACATAGACCTTCTTGCTCATCTACGTCTCCTTTGACCTTAACTATTGAAAGTATAACAATTTGAAGGGCATCTGCAACCCTTTACATAATAAAAGTCATCAAAAAGTCACAAATAATAATGCCGCAGCTTTCGCCGCGGCATTGATCATTTACTTTGCTCTTGCAAGTCCCATTATAAGAAGTTCGTTTACTTCTTCGTTATCGGTACCTGCGTATTCATAGATGACTTCGAGAAGATCATCCGTTGACGCATTAGTGAAAGCATTACGATGTACATACTCACGAAGGATCGCGTGGAACTCTTCTCTTCCGATAGTCTCTTCAAGCTGATACAAGTATGCTTTGCCGATAGAGTATGCAGCAGTTACATAAACACCCTCACTCGGGAACTCAGAGTACTTTCGATCGAGAGGGAAATAATCCTCAAGGTATTCTTCCATCTCAACAAGGTCGTATGAATCTTTAGAGTTGCCTTCAAGCGTCATCTCACCGAATTCGCTTGCGATATACTCACAGTAAACGAGCTCAGTATAGGAAGTAACAGATTCATCAAGCCAAGGCTCAGCACCTGAACTGCTTCCGACGATACCCATAAACCACTGGTGGCCGATCTCATGAGCAACACAGTTTTCGAGGATGTCATAATCTTCGACATACTTGTAGCTTGGCTTACAGTAAGCATCATTGATAATGATAAGGTTAGGATACTCCATACCGCCTGCATCAATAGGTGCGAGAACGATATCGAGTTCCTCATAAGGATATATTCCGAAAGCATCACCGAATGCATAAAGGGAATTCTCTGCTGTCTCAAAAGACTTCTCAACAGCACCCTCCATATCGCTGTCGCTCTGCTTGGAATTTACACCGTTATATACAACGTTGATAGTGACACCTTCATATTCTTTTGTCTCAAGAGTAAACTCGTTAGAAGCGCAGAATACAAAGTCTCTTACACAATCAGCTTCGAATTTCTTAGTAACGAATCCGTCCTTTGAATCGGAATCAACTTCGATACCGGATGATACGAAGATATAATCCTCAGGAGCCTTGATGGTTACTTCATAGTCAGAAATCTCTGAATAGAAGCACTCACCTGCAGTGTAGAACGGTTCATGTGACCACTCACCGTCTGCATATTCAGCGAGGATAGGATAGAAGTTTGTAACGTTATAGATATTGTTATATACACCGTAACGATCACTTACTTCAGGGATCTTAGATTCGAAATCATAATCAAGAGTCATGACTTCGCCAGGCTTAAGAGGACTCTTAAGATCGATCCAGATCGTAGCATAATCCTTGCTGTCTCTCTCATATGAGTATTCATTCTTACCGTCAGTGATGTTCTCGATCACGGTATCAGCACCCTTAAGGTCGAATCCCTGACCATGTCCGTCTCCGAAAAGACTGGAATAATCACGCATGCATAGTTCATTCCAATCATCTTCTGTGTCGTTATAGAACGTAAAGTTAATGTGACCCTTTACGATATTGTCATCAGGTACAAGTTCGAGATCCATTACATAATGATATCTCTCGTCTTCAGGCTTAAGCTCGATCGGACATCCGTTTACCGGAGCCATGAAACCGTTTTCACCATATACCTCTGTCTCACCTGCTGAAGGCTTCTTACCAGGCTTAACTGTCTGTCTTGTCTCTTCAGTAGTTTCCTCAGTAGTAGTTGTTGTAGTCTCTTCTGTCTCCTCTGTTTCCTCGGTTTCTTCTGTTTCTTCAGTCTCCTCAGTCTCTTCGGTTTCCTCTGTCTCTTCCCTATCCCTGTCTCTGTCACGCTTCTTGCTCTTTCTTCTACCTGAATTGTTATCACAGGCAACTAAAGAAAGACCCATCGTCATGATCAGTGCCAAAGCAATCAATCTGGCTGATTTTTTCATTTTGTTCTTCTCCTTTTCCATTAATCTTACATGCGCGATATTATACCACAAATAAATACGGTATCACCAAAAACGATGATACCGTATGTTATGTGTTGATCAGGGCAGTATTCAATCGTTTTTCTCATTTCATATACCACCCTATGAAACGATATTATTTCACGTAATGCAAAAAATACACCCTACGAAATCTAGAATAAATACTGACAATTACTATATATTCAAGACAAAAATCAACCGCTTTTTATCACTTTTATTGATTCGTTTTTATCATGTGAGATTCATTGTCAAGCAATCTAACTAAATTGTCGTAGTAATATCAGACTTTTGTCATCTACATAATATTAGTCCAATTAGCACGGTTGAATAAAAAAAGATTATCGTATATACCTTTAATGAATCAGCAAATTGCAGAGGAGCAAATTATAATGAAGAGAAAAGTATTTAACACGATCATTCTTTCGTTAACGATTGCATTGATGATGACAACTATATACGGTTGCAGCAATAAAGAAGATACTGAAACGACAAAAGATTCAGAGACAACAACTATAAGCACTACTGAAACAACAGAGGCAGCTGAAACAAATGAGGTTGCCGACACAACTGAGGAAGTCGCAACTACTGAAGCAGTTGACACAACCGAATCCGAAACTGAAGCAGATATGATGTCTAAAGTCGAAAACGATGTCCAGACCGGAAGCACAGGCAGAAGTGACGGTGAGCGTTTTGAATCAACCATCATGCTCGAAGGCATGGAAGAGACCGTCAATTACGAGCACGTCATCGATAAGCATATCGGTATCGAGCTCGACTATGAATATGAGTCATTGAGCCGCAGCTCCGCAACAAATCTTTTGATCTTAACTTCAATTTATGATGATCAGAACTATCCGCAGAATTATCTTGAGATCACATACTGTTCGACAGATGCAGCTTCGTTTACCGAAACTCTAAAAGAATCGCTCTCCAATTATTACGATGTAACTGAAAACAAAGGTATGCTTGAGAAGATGGGTTCTTGCACAATATTAGATACTTCTAATCCTAAGGACACAGACGGTCTTGTAAGGGTCTATATTATCCCTATCAACAGCGGATGCATCGTTGCTACTTCCCACTTCACTATTGAAGCAGCTGAAGGTTTTGGCGCTCGATTCGCAAACATCGTAAATACTATTTCGACAACCGACAGAAATCCTGAAGAAGTTATCGGAGATTAATCAGGTATCTAAACATAGAAAAATGGACGTCCTTGCGGGCGTCCATTTTTGTTATCAAAGCTGTTCTGCGATCACTTCTGTATCTATGTACTTCATATAGACCTGTGAGATCTTGAGGGACATATACTTATAACCTGTCTTATATCCTTCTTCGTATCCGTGTTCGATGATCTTCTCATCATCCGTGTTGCCGTACTTTTCGAAGCATATACTCTCTTGATATAGTTCCCTAAGCTTCTCCCAAAACTCCGGTTGATCTCTTAATCGTTCTTCCATCCTGTCGAAGAGAAACTTTATGCTGCCCAGTTCTGAAAGGAAAAAATCATCATAGAAACCTTCATATGGTACTTCTGATGTGATCGCATTGAGGTTTATGATCTTACCTTCGCCCAAGTCCTTGAGCAACATCTTGTTGTGAGTCTGGATCACCGACTGACACCCTCTGTCGAATCCTTCGATGTAACTTTCATCGTAGATAATAACCTCCTCATCTGTGCAGTCACATCGATCATTGTTATCGAACTTAAGGTGTGATTCGCGTACTTCCGCGTACGCCTCGTTTTCCTTCATCGCTTTGCTCACCTGATTCCATGAGTATCTGTACTCATTATCGATGTCAAAGTACGCCTTCTTACATTTGTCCATATCATCGCCTCCCTTACTAAGCTGATAAAGAATATGTATTCTGAGCGGTTTCGTGGAAAAGAGTATATAGAAGTGATGCAGCTTTTTTGTCTGCTGTCAGCACACAAAAAGAAAACCCCGGAAGCCGAAGCTTCCAGGGTAAGCAAGTTCTTTGTTGAACCTTCGATTATCTCTTTGAGAACTGTGATGCCTTACGAGCCTTCTTGAGACCTGGCTTCTTTCTTTCCTTCATACGTGCATCACGTGTGAGGAAACCAGCTGTCTTAAGTGTAGCCTTGTAAGCTTCTTCATCTGCCTGAACAAGAGCTCTAGCGATACCGTGGCGGATAGCACCAGCCTGACCGGAAATACCGCCGCCGATTGCCTTAGCGATGATATCAAACTTGCCTTCTGTGCTTGTAGCAACGAGAGGCTGACGAACGATGAGCTTCAATGTATCAAGACCGAAGTAAGCATCGATGTCCTTGTCGTTGATTGTGATCTTACCAGTACCTGGAACAAGACGAACACAAGCAACTGCATTCTTACGACGACCTGTACCGTAGAAATAAACTTTAGTAGCTTTCTTAGCCATAAATCACTTGACCTCCCTATTACTCTTCAAATGTGTAAGCCTCAGGCTTCTGTGCAGCATGATCATGCTCAGCACCTGCATATACCTTAAGCTTCTTGAACATCTGACGGCCGAGTGAATTCTTAGGAAGCATACCCTTAACAGCTACTTCCAAAGCCTTCTCCGGATTCTTTGCCATGAGGTTTCTGTAAGTTGTCTCCTTGAGACCACCAGCATAACCTGTGTGATAACGATACATCTTCTGATCGAGCTTGTTACCTGTAAGCTTCATCTCAGATGCATTAATAACGATTACATAATCACCTGTATCTACAAATGGTGTGTATGTAGGCTTGTGCTTACCGCGGAGAAGCTTAGCAACCTCAGTAGCAAGGCGACCAAGAGTCTTTCCGGAAGCGTCGATCACGAGCCATTTTCTCTCAACTGTAGCCGGTGTAGCAACATATGTCTTCATATTGGACTAACTCCTTAATATTTTTAACTGTCAATTAGACGCTTGATTATAATAATCGCGTCGTTCAACATTGTCAAGGATTTTTCTGGAAAAATCTAAAAAATCTTCCGTTTTCCTCGTTTTTCCTCTGTTTTCCTCGCCTATCCTATCACCTTTTGGTCAATTTGCCAAACTCTTTCCCTTATATTAATCTACTTTATATGAAATGTTTTCTGTGTCCACGGCAATGCGGAATAGACCGCTCGACAAAGCCAGGCTTTTGCAAGGTCGGGGCTGATCCTGTCGTGAACCTCTATAAGCTCCACTACGGCGAAGAACCTCTGATAAGCGGAAGCCGAGGAAGCGGTACCGTCTTCTTCTCAGGTTGCAACCTGGGCTGCTGTTTTTGCCAGAACCACGAGATATCATTCACCTGCAGGGGCGATATCAGATCCCCTGAAGAACTTTCAAAGATATATACCGACTTAGAGGGCATGGGGGCGCATAACATAAACCTTGTTACACCAATGCACTTCGCACCGAAGATCGCTGAGAGCCTTAAGATGTCAGATCTAAGTATCCCCGTAGCAGTTAACACAGGCGGCTACGATTCAGTCGAGAGTCTTAAGATGCTAAGCGGTCTTGTTGATATCTACATGCCCGACTTTAAGTTCTGGTCTTCTTCATTATCCTCATCGCTTGCCCATGCTCCTGATTACCGCGAGGTTGCTATTGAAGCGATCGATGAGATGTATTCACAGGTCGGACCGGCAGTTACGGGAGATGACGGGCTTCTTAAGCGAGGTCTTATAGTCCGCCACCTGGCTCTTCCGGGACAGCTTTTCGACAGCAAGCATATACTGGAATATCTGTGCAACAGATACGGTAATAATATCTATATAAGCTTAATGAGCCAATATACACCAATGCCCGGAGTTCCCAAGTCCCTTAACAGGACCGTTAACCCCGAGCATTATTGGCGTCTTAACGATCTTTTGTGTGATCTTGATCAGACTAATGCCTTCGTCCAGGACATCAGCAGTACGGGGGACGAGCTGATCCCCGACTTCAAGTGATCACTCAAATCTCTTCTCAACCGTACGGATGATAGCGGATATATCCTTAGCTGCGGAACCGTCTGTATATGTAATGTGCAGACGACCCTTGAAGAAACTCTTCTTCAGTCCAGGTACAGGTGATGATCCGCTGATAAGCTTAAGTACAACACCCGGATCTATCGATCCGCTCTTACCGAGGAAGATCTCCTTGCCGTCACGATACAGATATACATCCACGGACTCAACGCGTCTCTTATCGCGGAAAGACAACTTCACGCTGCCGTCGATAAGACTGTACTGGATGAAACGCTTCCACAGGATGAAGAACAGGATAAAGATCACCGGAATAAAGATCAAAAGTATGATCCACCAGTAAGATCCCGACTTCTCGGTAACAGTCTCGACCGGAGCGCTCTCCGTAGGAGCAACAGGTTCAGTCGGCTGAACGCCCTCTTCCCACTGAGCAATAAACACAACGGAATTGTCTACGGTATATGTATCGCCAGGTGCATAATCCTTGCCACCCATACTCCAACCTGAAAGATAATAGTTATTACGTGCGGCATCAGGTATGGTTATGACTTCGCCGTCAGCATACATGCCGCTCGGGTCATTTCCTTCTATCTTACCGCTACCAGGATCGAACAGCACCTGTCTGTTCCTCTCGAGATCCTTCCACTGAGCAGTAAGCGTCACGATACCCGAGACCGTATATTCATCTCCCGGCTGATATAGATCGACTCCGTCTGACCATCCCTCGAAAATATACTCTCCGAACGATGCATCAGGAAGTGTTACCACGGAACCTGATGTATAGTCTCCGCTTACATCAGTACCGACGATAGAACCGCCGTTAGGATCGAGGAACAACCTGGCATTACCGACAGGCTGGCTGGCACCCGTATCTCCCGAGACATATACGAGAGCAACAGGAACGGAGATATTGATCGCGGAAGGATCCGTAACCGTATAACTCCAGGTACCTACGATAGACGGATTATTGACCGACTCACCGATCTGCTCCATATCGTAATATGCAAAACCTACTGAATCACCGCTGTCGAACTCCTGCTTGGTAATAGAAGTCCCGCTTCTGTAGGAAGAACCGTCATTGTTATATTCAAGGCCGAGCGTCGATAAACGGAACTCCATACCATAAGCATCATATGAGTTATCCGTGACATCGGTCCTTTTTAATTCGATCTCAATATTTATCTTGTCACCTGAACTTAGTTCACGAGGGTTATATACATCCCTTCCGTTCTGATCTGATAACTTAAGAGTGTAAGTGAAGGTCGACGTTCCGCCCAAAGCAGTTACCGGCAAGCCCGCGAACAGGAACAGAACCAAAAGTATCGCACATAGCGTTCTTAATATCTTCATTGTTTCCCCTCCCATACTTTTACACTAGCCATTATATATCAAAAGGGGCTGATTTTATATCAGCCCCTCGATTAGTTTAAACAGTATTTACTGTTCGTTCATTACTTAGTTTTACAAGAGGATCAAACCTCAGAAGGATCATTTATTATGATCGGATCGGCATACGGGTCATCATCCCCATTAGCCACGCCGACACCTAATTAAGTTCCTTCTACATCATTTACTATATCGACTATGAAGTTTACATCTTCGATAGATCCGCGGTGATCTGTATTATCAGCTGCTCTTGATGTATCTGCTGCGAGACGATCACGGACAGTAAGCTGATCTGCAGTGTAGTATCCGCCTGCGGAGTTATTGGACAACATCTGGAATACTGTGTTTGCATCTGCGATGTTGACAGTTCCGTCACCGTTTACATCTCCATTGTAACTGATCGTTACACGACTTGCCGTAGCTGTAGATACGTTGCCGATGATATCATCTGTAAGTACAGTAGCTTCTGTTGGTATCAGTGTATAGAATACAGGATTACCATTGAGTGCATATGCTTCATCAGCTGTGTAATACATTGCTGTTCCATCGTAAGTATAAACCTTGGATGAATCCAATCCGGATGCATCGATCCTGAGCATCTTGTAACCAGTGTATGCGTACTTATACTCATCGATCGAACCTGTAATTGTCGTGGTCCACTGTGCTGTAAGCGTTACGTTACCGTATTTGCCTTGTACAGATGTACCACCGTTGATCACGGAGTTAGCTTCCCAGTTACCTGCTTCTGTCGTAACCTTCCAACCATTGAATGTGTAGTTAGCTCTGCCTGTAGCTGAAGGCAATGTGCCTGTTGATTCGATAGTGTATGCCATGCCTGAGATAGCATTTCCACCGGCGGTATCGAATGTTATTGTGTAATCAATAGTTGTATAAACAGGCTCTACCTCAATATCATCAGGGTTAGACGGATCGATCGTATATGTTTCCCATGCTCCTGTGTAACCAGGCTTTTCAGGTACTGCCGGAGGAGTGATCGTAGGATCGACTACTGTATAAGGTACTGTATCGACTTCATTTCCATCCTCATCAACGAATGTTACTTCATATGTATTGAGTTGCCATGTAGCTGTGTAGGTTCTGTCACCTGTACTGCCTGCTGCGATAGTTACAGCCGAGCTGCTGTTATCAAGACCTGTACCTGTCCAACCTGTGAATGAATAACCGGTCTTTGTAGGGTTATTAAGAGTGATAGCGGAAGATTCGATCGTGTAAGATGCAGGATTTCCGCTTACTGTAGCACCCTCAAGGCCTGCATAAGAGATCGTGTATGTAACTGCTGTCCACTGAGCCGTGAGCGTAACGTTACCATACTGACCTGTTACTGCATCACCTGCAGAGAAAGCAGCATCAGCTATCCAGTTACCGCCTGCCGTTGTAACCTTCCAACCTGCGAAGGTGTATCCGGTCTTAGCAGCTGTCGGCAACAGATCAGTGCTCTCGATATCATAGCTCATAGCATTGATTGCATCACCGCCTGCAGTATTGAATGTGATCTCATAAGCTGTCGGTGTCCACTGCGCTGTGAGTGTAACATCACCGTACTTATCTGTTACTGCAGTACCTGCAGTGTAGACATAATTCTCTACCCAATTGCCATCGACGTCTGTTGCCTTCCAACCTGTGAAGTCATAACCTGCTTTCGAAGGTGTAGGGAGTGTTGATGTAGACTCAATGTTGTAATTCAAGCTTGTGCTTCCGGATCCGCCATTATTATCAAGAGTGATCGTATAGTCGGCAGGAGTCCAATTAGCCGTATAAGTTCTGTTGCCTGTGCTTTCAGTAGCGATCGTTACTTCTGTGCTAAGGCTATCAAGACCTGTACCTGTCCAACCTGTGAATGTATAACCGGTCCTTGTCGGGTTAATAAGAGTGAATGCCTCAGTATTAGCAGAATAAGTTGTAGGGTTTGTTCCGTTTACTGTACCACCGCCAAGATCATAAGTGATCGTAAATTCATCTGTAGACCAAACTGCATACAGATCGATCGTAGCATTGTTTATTGCTGTAAGGTTAGTGATGCCGGCAAGATCAGCATATGTATATGATGAATTATCAGCCGGATCCAAAGTCGTGCTCCAACCGCTGAATGTTCTGCCGTTCTTGGTGAATGCATTAGCCGTCAAGCTCTGTGTTACATCATATGTAAATGTCTGATTATCCATCGTTCCCTGACCGCCGTTAGCGTGGAAAACGATCGTATAAGTGATAGGTGTCCACTTAGCATAGAATGTCTTATTGCCTGTATCAGATGAACTGATAGATGTTACTGCTGTTCCCGAAAGATCACTGCTCGCATACCAACCTGAGAAGATATAACCGGTCTTGCTGATATCAGAAGCTGTAGGAAGAGTAACTGCTGTTCCATATGTGTAACCAGTAGGCTCTGTAACATTATTTCCATAGTTGCCGCCGTTCTCCTCGAGCGTTACGGTGTAGGAATTACGAGTATACTTCGCGTAGAGTGTTCTACTGTCAGTGATATAATCTTCTTCAAAATTCCATGCTGCTGTACATTCATAATCTTTATACCAACCCTGGAATGTATAGCCTTCAGCTGTCGGAGCAACAGGTTCAGAGATATAAGTGTGTGGTGTAAGTCCACTCAGCATTTCAGGCATTACGACTGAAGGTCCGTCTTCACCGACTGCAAAAGTAACCGAACGATTCTCTACATATCTGTATACAGGGAAGAATACTGTTGTGCCTTGGATCGGATAAGTAGCAACATCTACAACTTCTCCGACGAAACCAGGGAACGAATAACCATATACTGTACTAGCATCTTGTACCCCATTATATTCAACACTTGGTGTCCAACCTGCAAACACATAATCATTAGGATTAAAGCCACTACGGGTTAAAGACTCTACAAGTCTATCACCATTATAGTTGGTCGCATCTGCATATTCGCCATATTGTACTGAAGGCCATGTACCTATTCTAGTGATATCATTGCCGCCAATATCTACATAACTATAACCATAAGACTGATATACCCAAATTGCATATAAAGTAATATTGTCATTACCTGAATATGTTCTATTGGAGAAATCAAATCTCGAAATATCGTCTCCGCGCGTTTCCCAACCGGCTAAATACATGTGATCAGGTTTAGTCATATACTTGACCAGATATTCGGTAGAACTTTCCGACATATCCATCTGAACAGTGTAGTCAGAGCCGTGGTTTTTGGTTTCTGTACCAATTAAAACGTCACCATCCATGTAAGTGACAGTGTACTGTGTAAAGTGCTCTACGCCATTTACCGAAGAAGTGATATCAGGATAGTAACTCCTCTCGTCTTCAGAAATAGCAAGGTTCGGATCTTTATCGTTACCGGTTATGATAGTAATAGGCAATGCTTCATTATAATCTGCAGATGCTGCAATATTATACGTCAAAGTACCCAATGTCACTGTTCCGTTTGCAGGAATAGTGATACCACGATTTACATATTCTCCGTTTTGTTTTTCGCCAATAAGCTGAATATGAGACAACGATGAAGTCGATCTGTTTCCTCCCTCTGTAACCATGATCGATCCGTTACCGTTATAAGGAGTATATACGGAACGAGTCAGATCCGAGGCATTCTCAACATAGAAATCAAATGCCTGAACTGTCTTAGGGGCATTTGTCTTATTGGTAAGTTTGAGTTCGACATCTACCTGTTCGGAAAGATCATACGTTAGATAACCGTCATGATCCAAATCCGAATGATCGCCTGTCAATTGGTATGTCAATTCAAAAGAATGGTCTGCACCTGCCGCATACGTAACACCAGACAGCAAAGTAAGCATCATTGACATAGAAACCGCTGAACTTAAGATCTTTCTTGCAGTGTGTTTCATCTAGGTCACCTCCTGTTATTTTTCTAAGTAATGGTTTTTTCTCTAAAGCTCGCATGCTTCACTAACGTTATGTGATAATTCTATAGAACAGTTGTGAGGAAACTATTCACGAATTGTAAACGGTCTTTTACTATTCCAAAAATGAAGGAAAAACAGTAAAAACAGCAATACACTTCTGATTCACAAGAGAAACTCACTCAAACAAGAGATTTTCATGATCATATTTCTAAAATCCAAACATTAAATTACCAATCGAAATAGAAAGAACATACAGACCGTTTTCAGATCACGCTATATTATCAGACGGAGGTACATTCTCGAAACGACATGGTGGTTTTTTCGAGGATAAAAAAGAACCGGCTCAGTCGAGTCGGTTCTCCGTGATCTTATTTGTTTTGATCAGCAAGGAAGGATCCTTGCCTCAACACATCTGTCAGCAAACTCTGCACTGTCGGCAAACTGTCTTACAACTGATGTACGCTCTGTACCGTTATTAAGAACACCTACCCAATAAGCAAAGCCTTCTGCATCCGGTTCACGGTCCATAAATGTGCTGTAAAGTCTCTTTACATACTCTTCATTATCAAGACCGTAATCCTTCATCTCAGCGCTGTCGAAAAATGCGAGAGCGATGTACTCACCTGTGCAGTCGTAGTTAGCCAAGGAAGATGCCCAGTATGCTTTTCCTTCAGGATCTGATTCTCTGTTCAAAGCCTTGGTATACATTCTCTCGACAAATGAGAGTATGGATTCGTTTGGTTCGATAGACTTTGTACCCTTTGTTTCACATCCCGAGAGGATTCCATATGAAGCACATGTATCTGCCCATTCCTTGGAATAAACAAAACTCTGCTCTACTTCTTTTCTGGTAAGAGTTTTGTTATCAAGTGCATCCTTCCAATATGCAAAACCGTCTGCATCAGGCTCACGGTTGAAGAATGCTTTGTAAAGAACCTTGATAAACTGCTCATCGTCTGCAGAATTGGTAAACTCCTCGCTCATGACAAAGTTCTCTGCAACCTGTGCACCATTCATCTCAAAGTTTGTAAGCTTGCTCTTCCAGTATTTTGCACCGTCAGGATCTGCGTCTCTTCCGAGAACACAGGAATAAAGGTTATCAACGAAATCAGAAATAGCCTTTTCAGACTTGTTGGAAGAAACATCTGAGTATACATAAAGAGTGATATCCGATACAGTTCGGCATAGCTACCTCATCAGCCGCGTAAGATCCCGGATCGGTATACGGTGCAGCTGATACTTTGTCTGAATACAAACATGCCGGTGTGATGAGCGTGCCCAAAATCAGGGCAGCACAAACTAACTTTTTCATTTCATTACCTCCCAATAATCGAAAAAATCTTAGTAAATATACAATAATAATAATTTACAAATTCATAGTACTGCCGCGAGATTCACTCAAATTATTTACATTCGCAAACCGTTAATCAGGCACAAAAAAAGACCGTCCATAGACGGTCTTAGATGGAGCGGGATACGAGACTTGAACTCGCGACTTTCACCTTGGCAAGGTGACACTCTACCACTGAGTTAATCCCGCATGAGTTAATCAGCAAGTAGTATTATATGTGTGAGGTAGGGTTTTGTCAACAACTTTTTTTCGAGTCTGCAAGAATAGTTCTTTCATCGTTCAAAAACTTCAAAAAGTCATCGACCATCTCATGACGGAAGTCGTCTTTTACATACGGCGCCCAGAACTGTGTATCAGAGAAATTAGCCCAGATGAGCGCATATGCGATACCGCGAAGATCAGGATCTCCAGTGATAAGATCCAGAAGTTCCGTGAACCACTTAAGATCGACATTACCGCTTGGAGCAAGGCCCCCATAGTATTTTCCATCATGGGAATTATCAAGGACCCTTACACCAGTTTCTGTAAGAGCATAGAGCTTGCAGTGATTTCTTGCGCACTTGGCAACGACCTTTAACGAAGATGAAAGCTCATCAAAGAACTTATCCTTCTTACCTACTGTGTCGTCATAATAATCAAGACCCATGATATCGACATAATCATCGCCAGGATAACGGCCGAGATAATCGATTACACTGCTGACAGCTCCGTTAGGCGAATAGCAGTAAAGGAAGCTCCTGATACCACAGTCGTTACGAAGATAATCTATCGTGTACTTGAAAAGATTAACGAAGTCCTTGTCACCTAAGTATTCTCTTCCCCACCAGAACCAGTTTCCGTTGTCTTCATGGAACGGACGGAAGATCATCGGGATACGTTCGCCGTGAACATCGATACAGTCAGAAGCGAACTCTGCTATCTTATTAAGGAATCTTATATATTTAGAATTAAGGTCACCACCCGGCATGATCCTGTGACCTATGTCACCGTCAGTGAACTTAGATGAGAAATCAAAATAGTCATCACCGCCTAACGAGAAATTAGGCATATGAGAAGAAAGCGTGATGATAACGCCTTCCTTATGGAGCTGCTGAACGATCCTTACCAGATCATGATAGTTACCTTCATAGCCGTAGAAAGACAGTGTGTCTATTCCAACTACGAGTGGATGAGAACCGCACAGATTCTTTACGTCGGATTCAGTTCCGTCGTTGTTCTTGATGCTGATACCAATGTGCCCTGCGTTTTGCTGTCCGAAAGCGATCCCGTTATATTCAGAGATCTCTTTAAGCCTGTCGATCAGTTCGATGACCGAAGGTTCCCTGTAATCGGTATTCACTTATAACACCCCCATTGATCAATCGCGGTAGTTATGGTTCGCTGCTCCCGGTATATTCTTCTTGCCGTCAAAATCTCCGAACGGATCTTCGATATCAGAAATATCGCCTCCGAGATTTTGTACAGCTGACATGATCTCATAGAAAAGATCCCTGTCGATCGAATGCTTGTTGCGGTTAACGTAACCCTTGAGCATTGGGATAGCCCTTCCGTCGCCATACTCCATGAGGCAGATTACCGCATATATTTTATTAGTCATATATCTGAAAGAGAACTTAAGTGCCTGGTAGATCTCCTCAGATGGCTGATTCTTACCTATACGTGAGAGGATGATAACAAGATCCTCGAATGGGCCTGTAAGGCCACTGTCGGAATTATTGTTGAGCTTATCGATAATGAAAGGAACTGACACCTCAGGGAATGCCTCAACATAGCCTGCAATAGAGTCAGCTACGAAATCACGTGTCTCAGGATAGCTTAAGAATCTGTCGAGGATAGCTGCGATAAGGCTGCCATCGCGAAGTTCGATAAGAAGCTCAAGGCATGCCTTTACCTTAGTAAACTCGATCTCGAACATCTTGTTCTCGTCCTTAAGTTCTTCTTCGATCCATGCTGCTTCACCGATCACCTGAGCTGCATGATCACGAAGTTTCTGATAGATCATCTCGTCTGCTTCAGCTTTATCAACGAGAGCATCAGTAAGTGACTTTGGTTCCTTACCGTCGAGTTCTGTCGCACAATAAGCCTGAACTTCCAGGAGTTCATCGACGCTCAAGCCTAAGAAATACTCTCTCATCGACATTCCGTCGAGAAGGTCGTCTTCCTGATCTTCCATCTCAGCCATCTGCTTTTCGGTCTCATCCATTACCTGATGCTGAAGATAAGCCTCATAGCTCATCTCATCGCAGTCTTCCGGTATGTCGAGCATCCTGTCAGACATCTCGTCCATCTTCTGATCAAGGATGAGTTTGGATAATTCGTCGTATTTAGCAAGGACCTGTTTGATAGCGTCGTCCATAATGTTCCTCCGAAGTTCTTAGTCAACTGATTTTACTACAACTTATTCTTTTCGAAAAGACAAAGCCCTATGCTCCTTTACGGAACACAGGGCCTGTTGTACTCGAAATTAGTTTGTATCAGCTTATCTGTATGAAGCCATAGCTGTTCCAATAACAGCAAAGATAATAAATACATAGTAGATGCACAGGAAAGCATACATTATGATACTTGCAATGCCGTAATACTTAGCTGCCTTGCTGAGAGCAGAACATGTCTTGATCTTGCTTGTGTGCATACCGCCTGCCTGAAGATAAGCAAGGATAGCCTTGATGTTACCTGATGCCATTACTACACCGAAGATATTAGCGATCGGGAATGCTGCGAGGATGAGTGCTGTGATCGTCTTCTTAAGGAAAGCGGAAGCCTGTGCCTCGTAGTTCGGATCAGTGTACTGCTGGTACTGCTGCTGTGGCTGATACTGCTGATTATTGTAATTGTTATTATCCATGATTAATTACCTCCTTATTTGTTCCACGACGTCATTATACAACTAAATATCCGCATTTGATAATATAAATGGCTCAATATTGGCACTTTTTATTTTTATGTTGCCTACAAAATAACCATAAGAAAAGACCGTTTCACGAGGAAACGGTCTTATTGTTCTCAATTTAATCTATCCTAAGATTATGACATTGAAACAGCTGCTGCACCTGCTACTACGAAGATGATGATGTAGAGTACAACGATGATTGTGTAGATGATACCAAGTACCAATGCGATTGTTGTAAGGATGTTACCTGTCTTAGCCTTACCAACGAGCTGTCCGCCGTTAGCAACGTACTCTTTGATGTTCTTCTTGTTGATGATTGCGAGGATCAATCCGATAACGCCTGTGATCCAAGCCAAGATAAGAGCTACGAGACCCTTCTTAAAGATTTCTTCCTGCTTAGCGATGTCATTGTTTTCCATATTATATATACCCGCTTTCAAAATAGTATATGCCTCCGCATACCCAAAAGTATTATAGCAAATAATTTATAATTGTGTATATTTAATTTGAATTTCAAATAATCGACGAAATATTACAGACATCAGCCCATTCGGCTCTTGATAATGTCTACTACATCACTAACTGATACGATTCCCTTGAAGTCGTCGTTCGTGAACGTGAATCCGAACTTCTCCTCGAGCGCTACCGCCATAGCGAGCATACCGATCGAATTGAATCCCAGATCCTCCTTAAGCTTAGCTTCCGGTACGACCTTTGTAAGATCCATATCGTCGCCAAACGCGTCTACCATAGCCTCTTTAATGCCCTCAATTATGTCCATTATTACCTCCGGTTATCTCTTCGAAAACATTCTTGCATTCGTTGATCTTCTTAATAAGTTCCTTAGCGATGTCATCCATCTCGTTAACTGTCAGGAACTTGTGATCGGTGTAGTCCTTGATATAGAACGGCTTGCCGACCACGACAGTTCTCCTATTATACCAATGTTTTGGTTTAAGTGAATATGCTGGAATTATCGGAACGCCAGTCTGGCTCGCGAGGAATATAACACCCGCCTTGATCTCGCTTAAGTCGTCTTTCTCCGTCTTATGAAGCGTACCTTCAGGGAAGATCGTAACCGCGTGACCATGCTTTAATGTCTGCGTCGTCTGCCTTATCGCATTGAGATCGGCGATATTACGGTCGATCTTGATGCAGCCCGAATGATAGCAAAGGAAGTTACGGATCGGATCCTTCATAACGAGCTCTGAAGTCAGGAAGAACATTCTCCTGTTCGAAAAGACGGCCGTATAGTACCACGGATCCTTAAAGGAGACGTGATTTCCGACGATTATCATTCCCTTGTCCTTGATATCATTCTTAAACGGTGTCTTGTCAACCGTGTATTTTTTCGGAAGCGGAACATTACCTCCCACGAGCACAATGCCGTGAGAGATATCATAAAAAAACATGGCGATGCCGTACTTCTTATTCCAGAACACGCTTCTTCAATTCCTCTCCAAGAGAATTAACGTACTTTTCAAGTTCTGATGTGATTATCCTCGCTCTTTTCGATTCAGGCAAGGAGGTATCGGAACAAAGATCATTGACATTTATCGGATCACCGACCATAACGTGTGTTCTCTTGAAAAATCCGTAGTTACCGTCAGTATACACAGGAACAATAGGCGCGTCAGTATGTGTCGCGATTATCGCTACGCTTGGCTTAAACGGAAACGGAACACCGTTGACCGGAAGTCTCGAGGAAGGAAATATACCTATAGATTCACCTCTGTCGAGGCAATCGAGTGCTTCGCCAATGAACGAGAAATCATACTTGTCGCGGTCAACAAAGATGCATCCTACGTTGAACAGCAAGAAGTTCATGAATGCGTTCTTATTGAACATGACTTCAGCGACGAGGAATCTTAGATCGTCGAAGATATAGTGGTACCAGTAAAGCGGCATGTCCACGAGCGACAGGTGATTAGACACGAGGATGCAAGGCTTCGGAAGTTTTCGAGGACTCTTGTCGGTCATGTAATAGAATTTAGGCTTAAGAATAAGAAGGGTCGGAAGTCCCGTAACCTTTACAAAAGCCGTTATCAGTTTATTCTTCTTGAAGCGTCTTCCCATTATACTTTCTGATCCTCTATGTATTTACTAAGTTCTGTTATCGTGGAGCAGGTAAAAGTCTCCACGCCGAATTCATCGGTTATCTTCGATATTATTGCGAAGTACTGAAGGCTCGTAGCTCCGATGTCCAGCATCAAGTTCGCATCAGGATTAAGCTCCGATGCCGTTTTCTCGAGTACTGATGCTACGATGTCCGTAACCGTAGCCACAATCTTCGGATCGGCCTTCGGAACGTAGCTTACCGTCGTAGGCATGAAGTCCTGCATCTTGATGAGCTTGATATCACCGCTTTCGATACCGCGCTTAAGATATGCTCTGCTGACCTTAATAGCCTTCGAGCTCATAAGCGGATCATAGGTGAAATAGAACTTCTTTATCCTGGACGTCTGAGGGAGCGAATCATTTGTCTTCATGATGTACTCGCAGATCGCGTCAGTCTGTTCCTGTGTCGCATTATTCTCGATCCTTACTACCATAGCAAGGACATCTCCGTCACTTCTCTGCTCACCGTAACAGGAGAAATTCTTCGCATACGGAATGTCAAAATACTGCTCAACGATATCAGGATTAATGTTTTCGCCGCTATCGCCAATAACAAGATCTTTCTCACGACCCTTGATAAACCAGTAATCGCCGTCGTTAGTTACCATATCCATCGTATCGAACCATTCGGCTCTCTCCTGGATAACGCCGTCGATCATGATCTTCTTGCTCAAAGACTCACCTTTGACGAGCAAAGTTCCGTGATCGGAGATCTTATACTGTGTCTTACCGATCGGATGACCTACGGAATTAAGATTTCTCTCCCTTGGTTTCTTACGAAGCTCAACAGACGTGATACCGATCTCGCTCATTCCGTAACCATTATGAAGCGGATATCCGATGCTGTTAAAGAGCCTTAATGTCGAATCCTTAACATAGCTTCCACCGCTTATGCAGAACACGATCGAAGGTCCGAATATGGAATCCGTGACCTCACCTAAGAGGAATCTTGCGATATTTGTACCTGCATACGGGAAAACATTCTGAAACGCCGTGCAGAATCTGCAAGCTCGCTTGAACATACGTCTTTTCCAAGCTGGTCTTCTCTTGATCTCAGTCATAACCTTCTTCTCAACAGTATGCCAGAGCGCAGGCACCGCGAAGATATGCGTAACTTCATGTCTTCTGCATGTACGAACGATAGTGTCAGGCGAGTAGTTCTTAAGGAATACGAATGTCCTTCCGAAGAAAGCGAACCAGAAGTATACCGCGAACAGTCCGAAAACATGATAGAACGGCAGGAAGCACAGCTGTTTGATCTGGCCGTGATAACCCGTTGCCATTCTAGGGCTCTCCTTAACGATGCTCTCCGCATCAAGTATCTGCTTGCTTGTCTCGGCACCCGTATAAAAGCATATCGACTGGTGAAGCGACGTTGCTGAAGTCGATATCGCGAACTCGTTTTCGAAAACATCATCAGGACACTTGTTGGAATCATCCTTCAAGTCAAACTTCGAAAAGTCGATGAAATCACCGCTAAGCTTAGTGCTGTTAAGGCCGATGATCGTTGTAATTCCAAGTGTCTTAAGGATTGCCTCCGACAGATTCTGCGGATGGCGGCAGTTTACGAGGAACGGCTTGTTGCCGCTCTTTAAGATAGCCCAATAAGCCACGATCCACTCGAGGCAATTCTCCATCTCGAGAGCAACGTAGCCGTGGGTGGCGCCTATTTTCGAATAGAGGAAGCCTGCAGCGTTCTCGATATATCCTTTGACTTCCGCATAGGTGTACTTACGGATCCTGTAATCGACCTCTGCTTCTGCGAGCACGAGACCGTTGTCACGGAACATGATGTCATAGATCGCCTTGAAATCCTGCTTCGAATTAACAAGCGCATTAATGTTGTAATCAATATATTCCTGAAGTTCTTTTTTTACGCGCACTTAACCGACAAACTCCTTTATGGCGTTATCGTAAGCCTCCTGATTGTTGATCCTCAGGTGCGAATGAGCGCCCTTATCAAACCACACGATCTTCTTGTTCATAGAAGTGCATGTGTCGAAGAGCTTCTGGCTCTTTGCAGGAAGAGAGAATATGTCCTCTTTACCGTAGAGGAAAAGGATCGGCATGTCGCCTATCTGCTTAACGAGCTTGATCGGAGCTTCTTCACGAAGACGTGCGCCCGTGTTCTTCTGAATGTGATAAAGGCACATCGGAAGGATCGGATAGACAGGCTTTTTCTCATACTTGATATGCTCTCTGAAAGTCTCTTTAAACTTGATAAAGCTTCCTTCAGTGATGATTCCCTTGATGTTGGCTTTCTTGGTGCCGTTAACTGCTGCAAGAAGACCTGTCACTGTTCCAACGCAGATGCAGTGGAGGTAAACCTTCTTGATGCCGTAATTATCTTCAAGCCATGTAAGCCACTTATCAAGATCCCTGTGCTCGTAGTGACCAAGGGAATGATAACGACCTTCGCTGCTTCCGTGTGAACGAGGATCAACTGCGAGGATATTCATTCCTGCAGCATAGTAAGGCTGGTCGAAGTAATAACCGTATCTTAAGCCTTCTGCTCTACCAGGGATAACGATAACGCAACGGTCGGAACCGAAATCGTAATATTCTGCATGGAGCTTCAAGCCGTCGTTAGTGATGTCGACCGGCTGCTTCTTATCTTCTATAGTCTTAGCGAACTCGAGGCCTTCGTTCCACATCTGAACCTGCTCCTCGTTGTCCTGATATGTACAGTCATTACCGAATTTCTCAGGTGTAGTTCTTACTACCTGCTCTTCATAGACCTTGATAGCGATAGGATTTAAGAATATCAGCATACCAACGACGCTGAGTAACAAAAAAGCTACTATGATGATAATGGCGATGACCCATCCGCTCACCGCTAATTGAACCATAAACATAAGCCCGCTCCTTAACTTCGTACGTAGTTAAAACATTATAACATTACTATAATATAAAGATTCAAAATAGTTTGAATGTCAAGACAAATTTTGCTAAGATACTTCAGTATGTAAAAACCTTTGGGAGGATCAATATTATGAGTTTTGCTATTATTCCTGATACCGCTTGTGATCTGGACAAGAAATTACGTGACAGATTCGGTATTGAAGACTATATGAGAGGAACGATCTATTACCCGGATGGACACAGCGAACTTATCTCTCTTGACTGGGAAAAGATGACACCTGATGAGTACTATTCATCAATGAAGGGTCACAATGCTCTTTACAAGACAGCTAGCGTACCTATGGGCGAGATCAAGGAGGTTTTCGAGAAGCATCTCAATAAGGGAGAAGACATCTTGAGCATATCTCTTTCATCAGGACTTTCCACTTCATTTAATGAGACAGAGCTCGTAGCTAAGGAGCTTCGTGAGAAGTATCCGGAAAGAAAGATCCTCTGTGTCGATTCACTCCGTTATTCAACAGCTCTCGCACTTCTCGTTATCAAGGGTTGTGAGAAGAGAAATGAAGGCGCTTCTATCGAAGAGACATATGAATACTTGAATGACCTTAAGTGGTCTATCCACCAGATGGGCTTCATGGACGACCTCTACTTCCTTGCTAAGACAGGCCGTGTATCTAACTTTAAGGCTTTCTTCGGAACACTCGTAGGTGTTGCTCCTCTCGCTGACTTCAACAAGAAGGGCGTATCTGAGGTTCTCGCTAAGGCTAAGGGCCGTAAGCAGGCTGTTAAGGCTACAGTCGAGTACATGAAGAAATTCATCATCAACCCTGAAGATCAGATCATCTTCGTTGCACATTCACTCCGTAAGGAATTCGCTGATATGCTCGCAGAAGACATCAAGGAGACTTTCCATCCTAAGGAGATCATCATGAATGATGTCGGAATGGCTTGCGGCGCTTCTATCGGTCCTGGTCTTTGCAGTGCATACTTCATCGGTAAGCCAATGAGCGACAACTGTGAGGAAGAAAAGGCTGCATTGAACGAGATCGTTGCTAATCTTAAGAAATAAGGAGAACTCGCATGGGCAGAAAGTACAGGATCATCGTTGACTCTACTGCAGACCTCGGTAAGGATCTGCGCGATAAATATGATATCGACTACGTTTCCATGAACTACATGTTGGACGAAGTCGAGTATAAGGCTTCCCTCGACTGGGAATCCCATAGTGCCAAAGAATTCTATGATCTTATGAGAAACGGTAAGATCATGAAGACTACTCAGGTACCTGGTCCGGTATATGAGGCTAAGTATCAGGAGTGCTTCGACAAGGGAGAAGATGTTCTCTACATCTCCTGCTCTTCTGCTCTTTCAGGTTCTATCAACATGGCTAGGCTCGTTGCTGAGGACTTCCTGGAAGATCATCCTGAGATGAACATCGTTTGTGTAGATCCTCTCATCAGTTCTCTTGGTCAGGGATATCTCGCTATTAAGGCTAGCGAACTTAGAAGCGAAGGCAAGTCGATCCACGAAGTTGCCGAGTATATTGAGAACAATCGTCTTAAGGTTCATCAGATCGGTGTAGTTGCTGATCTTAAGTTCCTTAAGCAGTCCGGTCGTGTAACAGCTTCCAGTGCGTTCTTCGGTAACATTTTCGATATCAAGCCGATCCTTATCTCTGATACTAAGGGTCAGAACCTCGCTATAAAGAAGATCAAGGGCTTTAAGAATGCTCTTATCGAGACAGCTCAGGACGTTAAGAACGAAGTTGTCGATCCTTCTTCTCAGACACTTTTCATCTCTCATGCTGACTGCATCGAAGATGCCGAGTTCTGGAGAGACGAGATCATGAAGTACTCCTCATTCAAGGATTGCTATATCAGTAACATCGGTCCTATCGTAGGCGCTTCAGTTGGTCCTGGAACCATCATCTGCTACTACCTGGGCGATGCTGTAACACAATAATTTTGCGAAAGAAGAATAAGTAAGATAAATATGGAACATTCGATCATAGATGCAGCGCTCCTTTCTGAACTCCTTAAGGGCGGTTATAACGAACTTATCAGTCAGAAGGAAGTAATCAACAACCTGAATGTCTTCCCTATCCCTGACGGTGACACGGGACTTAATATGGGTAAGACTTTACAGGGTGGTATCGAGACCCTTAAAGAGGGTGCATCTTTCAAGGATATGCTGAAGGGCTTCTCCAAAGGAACTCTCATGTCAGCGCGCGGTAACTCCGGCGTTATCCTTTCCCAGTTCTTCAGAGGCTTTGCAAAGGGCATAGCTGATGTTGAAGAACTCACGGTAAAAGATTTCACTAGCGCTATGGGTGTCGGTCGTAATCAGGCGTATGCCGCAGTAGTTAATCCTGTTGAAGGCACGATGTTAACACTCATGACTGACGGATTCCTGATCCTTCAGAACAAGCAGGATACGATCGAAGACTTCGAATCGATGTTCCAGATCCTCGTTCGCGAGCTTGAAGCTTCACTCGAGAGAACTCCTTCCCTTCTCGACGTACTCGAAGAAGCAGGAGTAGTAGATAGCGGCGGAGCAGGTTTCCTCGCTATCTTCACAGGTATGAAGAAAGCTTTGTGCGGCGAGGCTATCGAAGTAGCCGAAGAATCTCACAATGCTCCGTCAGGTGCAGCAGTTCAACTCCTTGACGAGAACTCCGAGGTCGAGTTCGGTTATTGCACAGAGTTCATCCTGCAACTCTTTTCGAAAAAGACAGATATAGAGAAATTCGACATCGATGCTTTCATAGCTGAGCTTACAAAGCTTGGTGACTCCATCGTTGCAATACGTGATGAAGATCTTGTTAAGGTCCACATCCATACGAAGACTCCTGAGATTCCTCTTGCTTATGCGCACAAGTTCGGCGAATTCATCACGATGAAGATCGAGAACATGACTGTTCAGCATAATGAGGTCATCTCTGAAAACGCTGACAGCGCAGCTGCTAAGGCAACTGTTCCAGCTAAGCCGAAGAAGCACCAGAAGTTCGCGGTAGTAACAACTTGCACAGGCGAAGGATTCAGGAACTTCTTCACGGATCTCGGAGCAGACGTTATCATCGACGGTGGTCAGACCAACAATCCTTCAGCAGAGGATTTTATAACCGCATTCAAGTCTCTTGATGCCGACCACATCGTCGTGCTCCCTAACAATTCGAACATCATCCTTACAGCCGAGCAGGCAGCATCCCTTTATAAGGAATGCGACGTAAGGATCATCCCTACAAAGTCTCTTGCCGAGGGCTATTCTTCACTTTCTTTGATGGATAAGTTCGCTTCGGACATCGACGGCTTGATCAACAGCATGACATACGCCCTCGACAACGTTGACACTGCCCTGGTATCGACTGCCACAAGAGACGCTCAGATGGACGGCGTAACGATCACTGAAGGCGACTATGTCGGCATCATCAATAAGGAGATCCGTATTTCAGCGAAGAGTAAACTCGACGCTGCAGTCAATCTTCTTAAAGGCTACGAAGACATGAGCGAAAAGGACGTTCTCACTATTTTCTACGGTAAGGACGTAGGCGAAGAGGAAGCATCTTCCCTCGAAGACCTTCTGACTGAGGAATTCCCTCTTCTCGACATCGGTATCGTTCCTGGTCTTCAGGATGTATACAGCTTTGTAATGGCAATTGAATAATTTTATCGGAGGTTTCATATGAGAAAGATCCTGCTCGATACTTACGGTGCCGATCTAGGCGAAGAGGAGATCATCAAAGGCGGGATCATGGCTCTAAATGAGATCTCCGATCTTTTTGTCGAGTTTTACGGCAGCGAAGACCTGATCCGTTCAACTCTCGAATCTTCAGGCATTTCTTCCGACCGCTATTCCGTTTATGGCGCGACCGACTTCATCACGAATCATGATAATCCGATGGAGATATTCCGCGGCCGTAACGAATCTTCAATGGCAATGGCACTGAATTCCCTGAAAAAGGATGGCGAAGCTCTTGGCCTTATAAGCGCAGGAAACACAGGCGCGCTGATGGTCGGCTCCATCGCAAGGATCGGACTAAAGGCAGGTCTTTCAGCTCCTGTCCTCTGCTCATTGATCCCTAACCCGAATACCAACTGGACATGTTTACTGGATTGCGGCGCTCACCTGACACCGTCAGCTTCAGACCTCGTATTGTTCGCCCGCCTTGGCGCAGAGTATTTCTCAGCTAAGTATGACGTTGAGGCTCCTCGCGTAGGACTCCTGTCCGTCGGAAGCGAATCATCCAAGGGTAACGAATTAGTACTGGAAGCTCATAAGCTGTTAGCAGAGTCCGACTTGAACTTCATCGGCAATGTTGAAGGATGCGATGTTCAAAACGGTCGCTGCAACGTAATCACAACCGATGGTTTTACAGGCAATGTCCTTCTTAAAGCCATCGAATCAGCAGGAATGACATGCGCAGGAATGCTCGGCGACAAAGATCCTGAGCTCCTTTCATCCATGCACGCCAACTTTAACTTCACTGAGCTTGGCGGCGCGATATTCCTTGGAATCAATCGAATGATAATAAAGATCCACGGTTCATCCAACTGCAAGACAGTCCTCGCAGTTGCAAAACAACTCTGCAATTGAATCCCGTGGACCAAATCTGCTCCACAGACAAAATGGTCCACACATGCGTGGACCATTTGGCTTCAAATTGAACATTTGGTCCACCGATTGACTTCAAATTGAAGCAAACCTCTTCACAATGGTGGTTGGCGTGGACCAAAACCTTTATCACAGACAATTTGGTCCACGGTTTGGTGGACTTTTTTGCTTCTACAGCACATTTGGTCCACGAACAAATAACTCATGCACGTTCTTTGTTGATATCGCGGTACTGTGACACGTGCATTCCTTTTCGGAAATAATACTCGACAGGCAGAAGTGCTGCTACAACGATATTAAGAGCGACAAACATCGGCAGGAACGGGAGCGCGAAGTGAAGGATCGCTGTACCTGCGGTGTAAAGGGTATATCTGAACAATGCATAGACGATGCTTCTAAGGCCGTCGTTATACTTGAACCTTCTAAGAACAATGAATTTATAGTAGATAACGCTGATGAACGTACACATAACACCGAAGCCGGGAATGTGCAGGAAGAACAGCTTGTAGTTCAGGAAGATCGTGATGAGGAGCATGATCGCTTCCCATGTAATTACAGTCGCGAACGTCGGCCATGCAGTCGAGAAAAGACGACGATAGATAAGGATCGTGTCCTTAACCGGACTAAAGTGCGAATCCTTGTTGTCGTCGATGTAGATCGCGTCGATAGGGATCGTTGTTATCGGGATCGACTGCTTGTCAGCGTAAAAGAGCACGTTAAGCTCATAGTCGTACTTGTTGCCGCGAACGCGCTTGAGCCAGTCAACGTCACCTATCGTGAAGCCGCGAAGACCAGACTGATTATCCGTGAAATAGTGACCCGTAAGGATCGTGTAGACGAACTTCGACAGATCGTTACCGAAACGGGACCTGAACGGGATCTTACCCTTACGGATCCTGACTGTAAGTACGAAGCGGGCGTTATTTTCCAGCTCGACCTTAACTCGATCGATGTCTTCGACCCTGTGCTGTCCGTCAGCATCGGCGGTTATGAAGATCTTACACTCAGGAAAGAATTCGGTAAGTCTGGAGATACCGTGCTTCAAGGTAGCGCCCTTACCCATGTTGCGCTCGTTCTTGATCACAAATGTATTCGGATACAATGCGACCTTCTCGAAAACACTCTGGAACTTCTCACCGCTGCCGTCATCTACGACCAACACGCCATAGCCACCGAAAGACAGCTCTTTGACCAGTTCGACGAGATTGTTGTTCGGCTCATATGCCGGAATGACGACAACACACATAAGGTACTCCTAAATAAAACTGTCTAGATTATCGCACATTCTCGTCAATAAAGGAAATGATATCAGCCATCAGAGCTTCATCAGTCAGGATATCGACGTGACCGTCTTTTCCAGGGGTCTTATTGAGGATGTAATCTACTTCATCATTTGTATCAGTCAACTCGATGTCTGCCATATGAGAATAGACCGAATACTGATCGACCGCGATCTTCTCGTCATTAGCACCATGAACAACAAGAGTCGGAACAGAGGCCTTATTCATGGCATCGACCGCATCAGCATCAACATAATCCTTATCGAAAAGGATTATCTGATAAAGATAGAGCATCGGATAGTTGGCATATGCGAACTTCCCCATCATATCAACTGCAGGCTCCATGATGCCCTCCATTGCGCTGTTTATGCCTCCGACAGAGACGATGGCGTCAGGAGTATGGCCGAACAAAGTGACATTACATACTGAATAACCGCCTCTGCTGTGACCGAAAAGAACCTGCTTCGAATAACCGAAATTGTTGTTGGACTCAATGAACTTAAGGGCTTCGTCAAGATCGACGAGTTCCTGTTCGAATCCCCTTGATGACTCACCTTCACTCGTGCAGCTTCCTGTCGTGTCAAAAGTGAAGACACCGTAACCTGCATCACTAAATGCCTTTATCTGAGGAAGGTAATTATCACAACTGGCATTAAAGCCCGGTGCAAGAACGATGAGCGCTGTCTTGTCCTCATTATCGTAAAGGTAGCCTTTTAATGTGTTCTCCCCTACCAAAAATGATTTCTCGATCCTTGCTGAATAGAGTTCCTGATACTGCGAATCGATATCGACTGTCGCGTCATAACGCGGGAACATCTTGTCATAGATTATCTTCGTGATGATCGGGCATGCGATGATGTTCAGAAGGATAAAGATGAGGATCACGCGGATCACTATTTTCTTGCGGTTGCTTGTTTTCATGTCAATTTTCCTTTATCATAGAAATACTTTTGACGGGAGCCAACCAATGTATTTTACACCAAACAATTCATTTAAGATATGTCCTGATGAAGAGTATCCACAGTTTATTGAAAGGATCACTCCAATACTTGAAGAAAGCTCAGAGGCAGGTGATTTTCCGTCATTTGACGGTCTTACTCTCCGATATAGATTCATGAAGGTTAAAGATGCCAAGGCAACTGTTGTTGTGCTTCATGGCGTCACTGAATTCCACCAGAAATATTATGAACTCGCGTGGTATTTCCTTAACTCGGGTTATAACGTATTTCTCTATGATCAGAGAGGCCACGGCTACTCAGGCCGCGAGGTTGAAGATCAGCATCTTACTCACGTAAAGGATTTCGAAGATTACGTTAAGGATCTTAATGCTATCATCAAGGGCGTAGTTGAGCCAGGTTCGGAAGGCGCTCCTATATATCTTCTCTCGCACTCAATGGGAGGAGCAGTAGTCTTCCTTTATCTTGCAGAGTTCGAAAACAATGTCGACAAGGCAGTTTTCTGTTCGCCTATGATCCAGCCGAGAACGAGTTTTATCCCAAGACCTATGACGCTCAGGTTCGTTAAAAAGCAGATAAAGAAAGACGGTCTTGAAGCAAGGTTCATCCACTCAGGACAGTGGAATCCGAATCCTGTTTTCGATAAGAGTACGGATATGAGTTATCACAGGTTCCTCACGAACCTTAATATCAGGCGTGCTGACTGGCATTATCAGAATTCGTCTTCATCGAACGCGTGGCTTCTTGAAGCAGTCAACGTCAGAGACAAGCTTCTTGATAAAGAGCTGATATCGAAGATAAAGACGAAGATGCTGCTTATGTGTTCAAAGGATGATCAGCTCGTCGTAACTAAGACGACGCTTAAGTTTGCCAAGCAGAATCCGAATATCAGGCTTCTTGACATACCGAATTCTAAGCATACTATATATACGAGTTCGCCTGAGGCGATCGAGCGCTTCTATAAAGAGGCTATAAATTTTTTCGATAATTAACGGAGAATAGAGATGGAATGGAAACAGAGGCATGATTTTGCCGCTTATCTTGAGTCTAGTAAATATATCAACAAGGACGATCCGAAGGTCAGGATCATCGCGCAGTATTGCTACGAGCGTGCTGTTAATGCCCTGGAGCACAACGATCCTGAGGTTTACTATGATCCTGAGATCGAGATCGCGCGTCAGTGTTTTCTGCTCGTAAGAGATGAGATCAAGCATTCTCATGACATCGGTTATTCGAAGGTCGTATTGAAGGCTTCACGCGTATTGGAAGAGAAAGAAGGACTTTGCTTTGCCAAGGCTGATCTTCTCTGTGCCCTTCTTCGCGCGAATAATATTCCGAGCGGTATAGGCTATCAGTACTTAAAGCTTGATACGCCTGACTCCCCTCTTATCCTTCATGCGCTGAACTTTGTTTATCTTGAGGCTGTCGGAGGCTGGATCAGGCTCGACGCGAGAGGCAACCGTGAAGATGTCCATGCGGAGTTCTCTATCGACCCGAATAACGAGATACTCGCTTTTAATACGGATCCCGGACTTGGTGAACTCAATGTTCCGTTTATCTACGCTGCACACGATATGATGGTCATAACAAAATACAAGCAGCACGATAATCTGAACGACCTGTGGAATGATCTTCCTGATAAGCTCACAGGCAAAGAATATACTCTTGACAAATGAGAGGTTGTCCTACATAATATTGAAGTTGCACGGCGCCATAGCCAAGTGGTAAGGCAGAGGTCTGCAAAACCTTTATTCCCCAGTTCAAATCTGGGTGGCGCCTCCAACATAAAAGGTGATATCCATTGGATATCACCTTTTTCTTTATTCTTTTATGTTTTCCAAGTCCATCCCGAATCTTCGATCCTTGTTCTTCCTGTCATTGAATGCTCGACAGTATAGAGCTTTACCTGCATTCCCAACAATTTGTCATCCTTTTCGATAAGCTTAGGTCTCTCCGAAAAATCGAAGTATTCGGCACCATGTATGATGCTTTTTTCATGAGCGAGCACATCATCGGTATTGTAACTGCCCCGACGCATCTTCTTGTCGATTCGTATGCCCATAAACGCAGCTAATCCGATTAGCAAAGCAAGAATGAAACCATAGAGATCGTGGTCGAATTCCGGCAGGAAGAGACCTGAGAAAAATACGGCTACAGCTGCAATGAGCGACAGTACCAGGACAGTTCCTTCAGGCAACAGCTTTTTGATAGAGATATTAAGTCCAAAAGCGTTGTCGCCCTTCTTTTCCGGTAGTTCACCCGACACAAGGCCTGTCTGACCGTTTATAGCGATCTGGTAGGACTCGCCCTTGTACTCATAGTTCAGGAACCATACCGGCAGGAGTGCATAGGATTGAGTCATATTCTTGATATAAGAAGTCGATGAATCAGAGTCTACGCTGGTATATCTGACATCCGTGTCGCTAGTCTTTGTTTTCGCGAGGATCTCGCCTGCATACTGAGCAAATCTGGAGATCCTGATATCGATGATCTCAGTAAGATCGAGAGCATTCCTGTCATACCTGTTAACATAATATCCCGGAAGATAAGTGTCGTCATAAGGACGAAGTTCGCTGAAATCAAACGGCTCGATGCCTTCCATAAGGAAGTTGCTGATCCTGATACAGCCGTCGAACGGGACATTCTTTACCTTAAATGACATCTTACGCGAAAACTGGAAGACAGTTCTCACACTCTCGTCATCCTGAACATATCCGAGTCCACCCGCAGTCGCGATACACTCAGCGTTGAGGAGCCAGAAAGGAACATAAAGTCCTGTGATCTTCTTGATATTCTTTTCCGAATAGACATCGCGTGGAGCCTTTTTTTCCTTGGCCCAATCGATAAAATTCTTTACAGCCGTATCTCTCTGAATCTTAAAAGGAATAACATAGTCAGGACGGAATTGTTTTGTGAGACGGCGTCCGACTACCGTAGGATTACCGCAGAAAGCGCAGAATGTTACAGCAGTGTTCTCATCAGTTACGATCGTTGCGCCGCAAGCATCACATATATACTCTCTCTTGTTCTCTTCCTCTTCCGAAGCTTCATCTACATCAACGAACTTGAGCTTACCTGTAAGATTCAGCGATCCAGGTTCGTATACGTTACCACAGCTTCGGCATACTGAAGCCTTGATATTAGAATCGAACTTCAATACGTCACCGCATGTAGGACAATTAAGCGCTGTTGTCTGTGAATCCCAAATAGCCATAAAACACCTCACCTCAATACTTAGCAAATTATACTATATAGCAATTTTGTTTAATATATTTGTCCGCTAAAAATACACTTTGCTAATTGCCCATGTGAACATATTTAAATAAAATGGATACGAAAGGCGGTCAATATGAAAAAACTACTGGCGATCATTATTACTTTAGTCTTCCTTCTTTCCGGCTGTGCTAATGTCACAGTTTCAAATGAGGAAGAGACAACTACAGCGGCAACTACATCTGCCACTACAACAGTTGCAACAACAGAAACCACCGAAACAACTGAGGAAACTGAGAACACCACTACAGTTGAAACGACTGAGGAAACTACCATTGAGACAACTGTCGAAACAGAGGAAAACAAGATCGATAAAGACGGTACGTACACGAGTGTCGAAGACGTATCTCTCTATATCTATACTTACGGAGAACTTCCTGGCAACTTCATAACAAAGAAGGAAGCAAAGGACTTAGGCTGGCCGGGCGGAGATCTGGAACCTTATGCACCCGGAATGTGCATCGGAGGCGACTACTTCGGAAACTATGAGGGAAACCTCCCTGAAGCTAAGGGACGCGAATATCACGAGTGTGATATCGATACGCTTGGTGCTAAATCAAGAGGCGCCAAGAGGATCATCTATTCAAATGACGGTCTGATCTATTATACGGAAGATCACTACGAGACATTCACACTCTTGTACGGTGAGGAATAAGGAGGAATATATGAGCGAACGAGCTGTAATCGACATATCTACTATCAATACAACGGAAGAACTTCATAAGCTTCTTAAGGGGATGCTACTCTTCCCTGAATACTACGGAGGCAATCTCGACGCGCTTCATGACATCTTGTCTGAGCGCAAGTTTAATATCACTCTCACGAATACTTCCAAGGTCTCCTCTGAGATAGAAGGATATCTTCCTAAGTTGCTCCGTGTTTTCGATGCCTGCGCAAAAGAAAACAAGGACTTCACGTATGAAGTCCTTGCTAATGATCATTCAGAAGAAGATACGTCGACTTTCGACTGATCTTATTCGAGACTCTCGATGTGCCAGAGTGTCGTAGTATCGTAGCTGTCAGGGAGAGCCTCCCAGTTACCTGCAGATACTTCGATATACCAGCAATTCTCCTCAAGAACATATTCCATCCAACCGCCGTTAGTATTAGCGTAATCGTTGGAGATGTCTTCGTACCAGAATTTCCACGTTGCAGGCTCTACATAATCGTTATAGTAGAAGTAACAGTCTGTCTCAAAATCATAATATGCGCTCTCTTCAGGGATCCATTCACATGTCCTGCCGATCTCCTCGACATAGAGCTCAGTGATCTCAGCGTACTTACCGGTTCCTGTCTCAATGAAGTGCCAGAGCTTAGAGGCATCGTACCTGTCAGGGAGTTTTTCCCAATTACCATCGGAAGTCTCAATATACCACTGACATTCATCATAATCGTAGTTCATCCATCCGTAGTCTCCGAAATCGGATGAGATGCCCTCATACCAGTACTCCCACTCGCCTATCGTTGACGAGTCGTCGAAATAGAAATAGCAATCGCTCTCCTTATCGTAGTAGCTCTCGTATTCATCATTCCAGGCACACTCTCTGCCAAGTTCTTCAACGTAGATGACATCATCGTTAGTCTCAGAACTCACGACAGTCGTTTCTGGATAAAGCGATTCGAGCTTATCCTGCAGAGATGTTTTCGAAACCAAGGACACGCACATGGAAAGTGCGAAATGTGTGCCCAATAAAATTCCGATAATACCAAAGACCTTGCCAATACGAGGTCTTCCGCCGCCTCCACCTACAGGAACTTCCTGCAAAGGATCATCCAAAACGATATTATCTGATATCTGGAGGATCGCACCGCAGTTAGGACATGATGGTGCTGCACCCTGTGTCCAGTTGACCTTGATATCCGTACCGCAGAAGTCACAACTCATCATCGTCTCATAACCGTTAGCCGTCTTAATGGCTACCTGATCATAGTGATTACCTGATTCGTCGTAGTAACCTCTCTCGTAATATCTTCCGGTTACATTGTCTCTCCATGCAGAAGGATAGTAAACGTAGTCGTGTCTGGAACTTCTTACTACAGTCGATCCTTTACCCGTGAAACCACTTGGCTGATTCGAGCGCTTTCTCGGAGGCGGCGGTGCCGTTCTTCTTGCAGAGGAAGAGGACGAACGGTATGACGAACCTCTGGAGCCATAGCTGCTTGAGCTGCTGCGACTGCTCCTGCTTCTCGAAGAACTCCTTGAAGAACTACTCCTTGAAGAGCTTCTTGAACTGGATCTTGAAGATGAACTCCTGGAACTTGAACGTGAAGATGAACTGTGTCTTGAAGGGGGCATTTCTTTCCTCCGAAACTAAATTATTTACCCATAGTATACACTAAGCTAATGCCCTCGAAAACCGTTACAGTTCCTATTTAGATCAGCCTACTCCGCCACCTTCAGTAGATTCGCAGATGGCGATCTGCGTACCTGGATCATAAGTCACTTCGTATGTAGCAAAGCGTGCGCGGTCAGAATCCAGGAGCTTGATCTCAGGTTCCGGTCCTTCCCATGTACCCGTATAAACGGTGTTACCTTCTTCATCCGTTCCGACTGTCCAGAACTCGTCAAAAGTCACTTCCTCCTGTTTATGGTCCACTCTGTTATAGTTGACCATATCGAGCTCATTCTGAAGGTAATTCTGGAACTGCTCTTCAGTCGCCTTGAAAACGATCGTGCTTCCGCCGTAACCGTAAGCGTTGTCACCGATCCAGTAATCGACTACAAATCCGTCTGTGAACCATTCTCTGAGTGTTATTGGCATCCATGAAGCGTTATAGACGCTGACCTTTTGAAGATCCGAGATCTTATATCCCTGCTGCTCATAGTAACTTGCGAGCTCCTTAAGGTCTGCATCCTCATAGTAGTCGGAAGATACGAGAACATCAGCGTAATACTGATCCTCTTCATAGTCCTGCTGAGCCACCTGCTCTATGATCTCTGACGCGACTGACTCAGGAACTTCATCGGTTGGGATCACACGCTCTTCCCTGGCTTCCATCTGCTTCTCGTACGAATCTACTGCATCCTCAGGGACTTCCTTATGGAAGATATCCTTTATTCCTGCATAGATCGCGTTCCTTGTAGTCGGAACAACGAGAAGTCCGGCCATGGTTAATGTTATGGCTGCTACTGCGATACCTGCCTTAGCCGCGCCTGATAATCCTGTCTTCTTGGCAGGCGTTCTGGAGGCTGCCAACTCCATCTCAAGTGCTTTTCTCATTTCTGCTTTCCTCTTATCGTCGAGCTTGATATTCTCGAATGCCTTTACATAATCATCCTGCATAATTACTCTCCCCTCTGAAATGTTTCCTTAGGATCTCCTTGGCTCTTGTAAGTCTCATAGAGACAGCCGAAGGAGCAATATCCAGAATGTCTGCGATTTCTTTAATGGTGTAACCTTCGTAATAATGAAGATGTATTACGACCCTGTTCTTCTCAGGAAGCTCGGATACAGCCATAAGCATCTCCGTATCATTATCATCTTCGACGACTTCCTTATCCGTACCTATGGCCTCATCGAAAGGCGCACAGAACTTGACGTTGCCGGATCTTAAGTGATCCCTGCACGCATTCGCTGTCATGGTAAGGATATATGTCTTTTCTTTTCCTCTTGTTATGGTGATATCAGATCTTATAAGCTTCACGAAAACATCCTGTACGATGTCCTCGGCATCCTGTCTCGATCCAAGATATGAATATGCCAGACGAAATGCATCATCAACATACATATCGAAAAATCGCAACACAGCTTCGTTATCCATCTCGATTACCTTCCTTTTATCGTTTTTTGAGATCTCACCTATAAGACGAATAAGCTATATTGTTTTCACACTTTATTCTGAAATTTTTTCAACTACACAATTATTCATAATGCTCTTTACAAGCAATAATGTAGATAAAGTCGCCTTCTACACAATATGTAATTCTATTTTTGTCATCTATACGCCGACTCCAAAAACCACTTAATCCATTCTTCAGTGGTTCCGGCTGCCCAACACCATCAAAAGGATGCCGCTTCATATCATTTACCAGCATATTGATCCTTTTAAGTGTTTTCTTATCTTGTGTCTGCCAATAGAGATAGTCATCCCATGCTCTATCTTCCCATAGTAAGCGCATTACTTCTCCTCGATCAGTTCATGTTCAGAAAAGTGAGCTTTAC
>JAGCGE010000395.1 GCA_017649745.1 Clostridiales bacterium
AAGTTAATGAGAGATCGTCGGAACATATTTGAAGAGAAACCTGTAGAGAATATCAGTGAGCTTTGTTATTTGTTAAGAAAGACTGTGAATGCAGATCCAAGTAGAATCGATGAGACTATAAAGATCGCTGAAAAGCATCCGAAGCTTATTGTTTTCTATAACTACGATTACGAGCTTGATATTCTCAGAAACGCCGCTTGGCCTGAAGGAACTTTGATTGGCGAATGGAATGGTCATAAACATCAGGAAATTCCACAAGGCGACAGATGGATATATTTGGTTCAGTATGCCGCAGGCGCCGAAGGATGGAACTGTGTTGAGACAAATGCGATGCTTTTCTATTCACAAAGTTATTCCTATAAGATGACAGAGCAGGCGATGGGGCGTATCGACCGCCGCAATACACCTTTTCGCGATTTATATTACTATACTTTCCGATCTTACGCGCCGATCGATATGGCGATCTCGAGAGCATTGAAGCGAAAGAAGAACTTTAATGAAAGTCGCTTTATGACTTCCAGAAAAGGCTAAATTCGTAATATTTACAACGCCTTTAGTAGGAGGGGATGGAAATACGATTTTTACGTATTTTTCAGACTTTCTATGTGTTTTCGAGGTGAAAAAATGCTTGAGAGTAAATTTCAGCACGATCTGATCGACGAACTGAAAGGAATGTTTCCAGGCGCGATTATTTATAAGAACGAGTCTAAACAAGGTCTTCCAGATCTGACCATTCTTTATCGTAATCGTTGGGCATTGCTTGAATGTAAGAATCGGGAAACCGCCGCGCACCAGCCGAATCAGGATTATTATGTGGAACAAGCAAATGAGATGTCGTTTGCTCGTTTTGTATATCCTGAGAACAAACAGGAGGTACTCGATGAACTTCAACAGGCATTTGGAGTTAAAAGATAAACATGCACTCCTCAGTCCCAGCAAACCGTATTGGTTAAACTATACTCCGGAACAGATTCGAAATTATATTCTTGCGCAGCAGGCAGCTGCAAGAGGAACGAAACTGCATGACCTTGCAGCTAAGCTAATCGAAGAAGGCTTCAAGCTTAGAGGTTCTACGCAGACCCTGGTCGCTTATGTGAATGATGCGATAGGTTATGGTATGACCCCAGAAGTCGGACTTAAATATTCCGACAATTGTTTTGGTCATGCTGACGCGATTGAGTTTAGTCGCGGTCTTCTTAGAATACATGATCTGAAAACCGGAGCCGGTCCGGTAAAAATGGAGCAGCTTGAAATTTATGCCGCTTTATTTATGTTGGAATATGAACGGGTGTATGGTGTCAATCCGCTTAATACGAAAGTGAATCTTCGGATTTATCAAAACGATGACATTCAGGAATATTCACCCGATAAGGATCGAATGGAAGAAGTCATTTATGCGATAAAGACGCAGGATGCTGCCGTTCAGGACGTATTAAGTGAGGTTGACAACTGATGGATATTTTAGATTTCTTAGAGCATTATGGTACACCAAGACATTCCGGTCGTTATCCTTGGGGTTCTGGAAAGAATCCTCAGAGGAACAGAAATTTTCTTCAAAGAGCTGATGAATTAGCAGCGCAAGGTCTTTCTAAGAAAGAAATTGCAGAAGCATTTGGATTGAGCACTGGTGATTATGTTGCCATGCGTAAGATCTATAAGAATCAGATTAGAGCAGAGGATCAAGCTACAGCAATTAAACTTGACGATAAAGGTTGGAGTCATACTGCTATTGCTGAGAAGCTTGGAGTTTCTGAAGGTACTGTTCGAAACATGCTCGATCCTACTAAGAAACGAAGAGAAGATACCGTCGCAAACATTGCTAATGAGTTAAAAGAAGTATTAAAAGAAAAGCCCTATCTTGATATTGGTGAAGGTACAAATCGTCAGTTAAATATTAGTGAAGAACAACTTCATGCTGCCAGACTTCTTTTAGAAGATGAAGGTTATAATGTTTATAGCGTACGAATTCCTCAAGTTTCAAATCCAAAACAGTTTACGAATATGAAAGTTCTCTGTGATGGAGACGTTTCAAAGTCGGAGTTAATTAAAGACCATCTTGGACAGATCACCTCACCAGACGGAATTTATTTTGAAAACTATGGTGAGTTGTCGATAGTAAAAAGACCTGGTCCAAGTGTTGATTCTTCTAGGGTGATGGTAAATTATACCGAGACCGGAGGAAGTAAAAAAGATGGTGTAATTGAGCTTCGCCCAGGGGTTGAGGATTTAACTCTTGGAGGAAGACGGTATGCACAGGTTCGTATTGGTGTAGATGGAACTCATTATCTTAAGGGGATGGCTATTTATGGCGATCCAAAAGATATGCCACCAGGTGTCGATATAGTTTTTAATACAAATAAGCATCAGGGAACTCCTATGCTTGGTACCGGAGATAATACGGTACTTAAAGAAATGAAAACTACAAAAGATGCTAGCGGTAAAAAAGTAATTGATGAAGGTAATCCGTTTGGAGCTGTATATAGACCTTGGAATTATAAAGATGCAGCAGGTAATGAAAAACCTTCTCCAATAAACATCGTGAATGATGATGAAGATTGGGACGGTTGGAAGAAGAATCTTTCTTCACAATTCCTTTCTAAGCAGTTGCCAGCTTTAGCGAAACGTCAGTTAGACATTCGATATGGGGAATATTTAGACGAATTCGATGAGCTTAAAAGTCTTACTAATCCAACGTTAAAGAGACAGCTGTGTGAAGATTTTGCGGACACATGTGATGCTGCAGCAGTACATTTGAAAGCTGCTGCATTGCCAAGACAAGGTTCTTTTGCAATTCTTCCTGTAACAAGTCTAAAAGATAATGAAGTATACGCACCGATGTATGATAATGGCGAAGAAGTTGTATTGGTAAGACATCCGCACGCTGGTACTTTTGAAATTCCTAGGCTTACTGTAAATAATAATAATCAAGAAGGAATAAAGGCGATAGGAAAACAGGCGCCACATGCAATAGGCATAAATCCAAACGTTGCGCAACAGTTGTCTGGTGCAGACTATGATGGTGATACAGTCCTTGTTATTCCTACAAAGAATCAGAAGATTAAAACGAGTGAACAGTTAGATAGCTTAAAGAATTTTAATCCTGCTGATTTGTATAGTCGTGATCCAAACGATCCTCAGCGTACTGGTAAGACGACTTATAAAGCTGACGGCAGTATTGATAAGAGAGGCGACGGATTTAATAAGGGTGTTGAAATGGGCAAGGTGTCCAATTTAATAACCGATATGCAAATTCGTGGTGCAAGCATTGAAGAGATTGAACGAGCTGTAAAGCATTCCATGGTTGTTATCGATGCAGAAAAGCATAATTACAATTGGCAGAAATCTGAGCTTGATAACGATATTGCAAAGCTTCGCCTTGATTACCAAGGAAAAGAAGGTGGAGGAGCTTCTACATTAATTTCCAGATCGAAAGGTACAGACAGGACTGTTCCAGAAAGAAAAGAAGTTTATTCTACAAGTAGAATGACTCCTGAAGAATTGGAACGGTATAATGCTGGTGAAATAATCTATCGTAATACCAATAGAACGTATCCTGAAGAGAAGAAGATTACAGATCGTTCTAAGATGACGCCAGAAGAACAAGCGCGTTTCGATAGTGGTAAAGATGTTTATAGAAAAACTGGAAAGATTAAAGAAGCAACTACAACTTTAACAAACATGGAGCTTGCTAAAGATGCCTATGAGTTGTCTTCAGGAAGTTACATTGAATCGGTGTATGCTGATTATGCGAATAGTATGAAAGCGCTTGCGAATGAAGCAAGAAAAGAAGCAAGAAATACCGGAAGATTACAGCAAAATAAGTCAGCTAAAGATACATATAGCGATGTTGTAGGAAAAGAAGGTTCTCTTACTAAAAAGATCGTGTTAGCAGAACTTGAAGCTCCAAAAGAAAGACAGGCCCAGCTTATTGCATCGAGTGTTATGAAAGCAAGAGAGCAAGCAGATCCTTCTCTTAAAGAAAAAGATAATGCGGATAAAAGAAGAAAGCTTGCGAATAAAGCATTAGAGAGCGCTAGGGATCAGGTCAGGGGAGGAACTCATGAAAAGAGGTACCGGATAGAGCTTAGCGATCGAGAATGGGATGCTATTCAGGCTGGAGCTATTTCAGACAACCAACTTCAAAAGATTCTAAGGTATGCCGATACTGAAGAAGTAAAGAAAAGAGCTTTACCAAGGAATAATACGGGGATGAAAGCTTCTACAAAGGCAAGAGCACGCATGCTTTTGAATGCTGGGCATACCGTAGCTGAAGTTGCTAAAGAATTAGGAGTATCCCCCACAACTTTAGCAAAAGAATTCGATAATTTTAAAGAGATGGGAGGCGATTAAAGAATGGCTCGCACTCTAATTACAACCACAGATAATAAATTCAATCCATTTACACAGTATGAACAGTGGGCTTCTTATGATGAAGTAGTTTGCGGTTACAATTCTATGGCTTATCTTGCCAGAATCGCTTCAACATCTCCGGATTTTAGCGAAGCTGAGATGGATAGAGCTATAGAAGAAGCCTGCGATGAGATCTGTGACATGGATTTAAGATTCATAAGTCCGGTGACGGGTGAAGAAGTAGGGTATGTGAAAGTAATTGAAGATTAAAATAGACTTGTTTAGTTCTATTCATTGTGTGTTCGATAGTTGCTCGCATTACTTTTGTGTTTATTAGTGTTGCGTTGTTACTATCATTGTATGTTTTGCCGTTCACAATAGTTACTATTAGTTACATCTAGAAGAAACTAGCTAGCTTTATGACGATTATAGTTGCTTTACTTAATCTCATTCAGCTAGCTAGTCGTTTTTATTACAACTTCTATGCGCTTTGCTATTTATTATTAGCGTTTGTACAACAATTCATAAATATAATATATAAAAAACACCCGGGGAGGGGGTCAAAAATATCAAAGGGGTGCCCAGATCGCGGCGGTCTTAAATTTTGCCCCGAGGGTTATTTTTGAT
>JAGCGE010000396.1 GCA_017649745.1 Clostridiales bacterium
TAAAACTGCTACCAATGGAATCTATGAAATTGGTTTTCCTTTATCGGGTTCTTCATACAACTCCGTTATGTGCGGTGACAAATTGTACTATATTCAGGAAAACTCACAGTATGAAGATGGGATCTTGTATGGCTATTATCAGATCAATATCGTTGATGCGAACAAATTTGAGTTGATCGATTCTATCGAGATCCCTGATTCGTATCTTAAGCCTTCGCTGATCTCCTTTAACGGTTCGGTGTATTTTACTTACTGTGATTTTGCGTTACTTAAATACTACGTCATGGAGATCGTTGAGAATGATGATACTTCATATTCTTTAGAAGAATCCACTTATATGGAGAGCGTGATCTTCGGTGAGGATTATCCGGAAGTAGTAACAGAAGAAGGCGGTCCTTCAAGTGCTGTTGTACAGTCTCTGAACTATGATGATGGTGTTGCTGTATTCGTTAATCTTTACGGATGTCAGAATCTGTATTTCGATGAGGCAAAAGTCGTTTTTATCGAGAAAGATTCCGTAACAGAACTTCGTTTCCCGGAGGAGAATAATTGCATGGGAAACTTGATGGACGGTGCTTTCACATACGGAGATAAGTATATGGTTTTTGTAGGCGATTATGATATATATGTAGTCGATCTTGAAACTAAGACGTTCTCGAATCAGCTGATCCCGTATAATCTCGCGAGTGCTTATAACATATCTTATGATACCGACAATAACATATTGCTCAACACCTTAAGCGGCTTTTATAAGATCGATCCAAGACAGAACGACATGAAGCAGCTTCTTGACTACAACAGAGTAGTTGGTGATACGTCGGTACTTTATAACAGCAAGTTCCTTTTCGAAAAGAACGGCAGCTATTACTTTATCTGTGATATCGTTTCCAAGGACGATTTCCTTGATGGTGATCTGTACTATTACGGAACGTCGCATACCAAGGTCTTTAAGGTATCTCCAAGTGATAACCCATATGGTGACAGAGAAGTTATCGATATTGCAAGCAGTGTTTCCGATCCTCAGTTTGTAAGACGCGTCAAGGAATTTAATGAGTCTAATGACAAGTATTTCCTGAGGTTCAGTATCTATGACGGATCTGATCCGACGATGCCGAAAACACTTCTCGGTGACAGCATTCCATCATACGTTCTCGACAACTGTTATTCCTATGAGAACTACATAAAGAGTGAAGCAAAACGCGAGGAAGCTCAGATGATGGTCTTGGATAATATCGGCAGGATCGATGTCCTCTACGATTTCGGACTTAACGGACTTCTTGATTCAGGTGACTATTGTGAGGATCTGTCAGAGTATGTAGCTAGTGACAATCTGATCAATGACGGAAATTACTACATGAATGTTATCGATGCCAAGAGAAAACAGGATGGTTCTTTATATGTCATGCCGATAACATTCGAGATAAACGGACTTGCACTTGAGCTTAATGCAACTGATAACAGTTATACCGCACTTGATTACTTTAACGATAACGGCGGAATAACGCTTGAAGAATATGCTGCCCTTATGGACAAGCTGGGTCTGGTATTTGATCCGTTCGCTTTCAGAGGTATGAAATGCGAAGTGTTTAACGAACTTATAAGTAATGAATCTGATGTGCTCTTCTCTGATGATGATTGCACCGTTCAGGTCGATAAAGAAAGATTAGCTGAGCTCGTCACTTATTCGGATGGGATTCCGACTGAAGACGATCTCGACGGAATATATCTGGAACTTGGTCAATACGCGCACTTTGAATATTCCAGGTGTTCCGATGCTTCAGGCTTCTTGTCATTGAGCTTTGTGTATGAAGATGATGAAGATATAGAACCGGACGAAGTCGTTAATGATGTTAGGATATTCGGTATTCCGTCTACTGACGGTCGTGGTATCACCGCTGATCTTTCAAGCTGTGTTTCGATGAAGAAAGACTGTGATGATAAAGAAGGTGCATGGGAAGTCATCAGATACTTTATGACCTGTTCTTCTGATTTCTGCTATAGAGATTATTCGATCAACAGAAATGAAAACGAAAGATTCCAAGATGAATATTTTATGGGTAGTCAGCTGATATACACTTTCAGTGGCGACAATTATCTTGACTCGGGAGATTATCAGGCTGCCTGCATGTCATCAATGGAAGATACTATTGATCAGATACAAGGATTCAGATTCAGGGATGCAAAAGTGATCGCTTTATATATATCGCCTCTTAACGATTATTTTGACGGAGAGATAACAATGGATGAACTATTGAATTCGATCGAAATCTCAGAACAATCGATAAAAGATAACAACAAAGATCAAGAGTAAAGGAGAATTGAAATGAAAGCAACAAAAATCACTGCATTGATGCTTTCGGGACTGCTGCTGACAACATCTGTCATCGGCCTTACCGGATGCGGAAAGAAGAAAAGCAAAGCAGAAGTCATCAGCAAGGACAGTCCATGGTTTGACACTAAGACTACTGCTTTTGAATCACCGGATGATTCGACAAACTGTTATTACAACGAGATCAAGTATTGTGACGGATATTTCTACACGAGCTACACCGGATATGATGATGAGTGTTACAGTGACACAACTTATTTCGTTAAATACAGTGCTGACGGAAAAGTAGTACAGAAAGAAGATCCTGCTAAACTTTTAGGCATCGAGCTTAAGAAAGCAGCTCCGTCAGGAAACAGTTCATGCTGCGGCGGTGTTGACGAGATGGTAAACATCAGCAACATCATGGTCAGCAAGGACAAGGTAAAGGTTGTCTTAGATCACTATGATTATTCCTCTAATGATCCTGAAAAATGGACTGATGAGAAATATCTCTATGATCCTAATACAGGAAAAGCAGAGAAGTTTACGATATACGATAGTCTCTTGGGCAAAGATGATAACGGTTGGATACAGTCCTGCAGCATCTTGAATGACGGTACTTATTGTTTTGTTGTCGAGATCTACTCTGATACAGAATGTTCAAGTGAGGTTAAGATCTTGATCACTGATGATTCCAAGATCATCAAGACTATTGATGCTAAGGCTCTTGGACTTGATAAGGAGGCTCAGATATACAGTGCTGAGATCTTTGGTAATACGATCGTATTCTCGTATTTTATGTCCAAAGGCGATTATACGGATCATACGATCCAATATGATCTCGAAACAGGCGAGACGAAGGAACTTAAGACTATATGGGAAGCATGTTCTTATGCAGATGACGGAAACAGATATGCCATAAATAACCATGGTATATATAAGGTGGATTCTGATGGTAAAAAGAGCGATACTCCTAATGTTTCATTTGATGATTGTAATATCTTAAGAAGTAATATTTATAATTACAGCATCTACTCAGCAAATGAAGAAGAGGGTAAGTATCTCCTTGCAGGAATGATCTACAGTGATAACGAAAAAGAGCCTCCTCATTTTGAATCCCTAGAGTTCACTAAGGCTGACGAGAATCCTAATGCAGGTAAGACTGTATTGAGCGTTGGATATTTAGGCTATCCTTCATATGCTACTTTAAAAGGAATCTACGAGTTTAATAATTCTAATGATAAGTACTATGCGAAGCTTTCAAACAAGTATGCTGAAAGTGATGATTATGATTATTCAAAGTACAAAGATATGACATCTGAAGAGATAGATGTTGCGCTAAACAAAGAGGCCGCTGAGGTAGCTAACAATCTTGCGATCGATCTTATCTCAGGTGATGCTCCTGACGTTTTGATGGGAACAGATTCTCTTTTGCAGATTAAGAACGATAACTATCTTGAGGATCTTTCTTCCAAGTTCTCAAGCGATTTCAATGAGGCAGATTATTTCGTTAACGTTTTGAACGGAGGCAAGAGCGGCGACAAATTGTACAGTGTTCCTTTGACCTTTACGGTAGTTGGTATTGCTGCTAAGGAGGAAGAAGCAGGTAGCGGTGTAGGATTTACTTATGCTGAATACCAGGCATTTGTTAAGAAGTATCTTAATGGCTACGATCCTATGTACTATGGTTCGAGAATGGGTGTTTTCGAGAACTTGTGGAGCGCTTCAAGTCATAATTTCTACGACGAGAACGGAAATATCGACATTAAGAATGATGACTTCCGTGAATTGCTTGACTACATCAAGGAATATATCCCTGAGGACAGCAGAAATGAAGACAGCGAAGGAATGATCTACGATTACGGAAAGTTTGATTCTGAAGAAAGCATGTCCCAGGTCGGTGAAATGGCATATTACAACAATATCTACAGCCATTTATATAATTGTCAGCGTGACCTGAAAGCTACTGTCAAGGTCTACGGATATCCTAGCAGAGAGCAGCAGGGTCCGATGGTCCAGATCGAAGATTCTGTTTCAATCTCATCTTCTGCAGTAAATCCGGATGGTGCTTGGGATTTTGTTAAGTTCATGTTGTCTTCTGATATGCAGAGTGATAAGAACCTCGGTTCTAACCCTGTAAACAAGGAAGCTTGCAGAGCTGCATCTAAGGAGATCCTTGATTCTGAGAACAAATATGCGAAGAGAGCGATCAAGGAGGATCCACAGAACGCAAGATACTACCATGTATTTGATGATGATATTATCGACGATTATATTGCGATCCTTGAAAGTGCAGACCAGTACTATACTTCAGATCCTTCTGTATTAGTAGTACTTGAGGAAGAGATCAGTGCATACCTCGCAGATCAGAAAGGATTTGACGACGTAGCAGATATCATCCAGGATAAGACAAAGACGATCATCGACGAACGTAAGTGATCTAAGTAGTCTAAGACAAAATAATAGGAGTTGCCGACTTGATCGGCAACTCCTTTTTGTTAGCTTAGATTTATTTAACCTGCTTTGCGCTCCTCATTATGAGCTGCAACATATATCTCCTGGTTATCCTTAAATGTCTGGTTGTAAAGGTGAGGTGAGAAGATAGCTCTTACAGTTGAGAATATGATCTTGATATCCTGAAGAATGGAATAATTCTTAATATAAAGAAGATCATAACGGAGCTTATCTTGTGGTGTTGTATCGTAGTTACCTGCTACCTGTGCAAGACCTGTGATACCTGCCTTTACTGAGAAACGCTGGGAATAACCAGGGATCTCTTTTTCGAAATTCTGTACGAACTCAGGTCTTTCAGATCTAGGTCCTACGACGCTCATGTCACCGATAAGTACATTAAAGAACTGCGGGAGTTCATCGATCTTTGTCCTTCTTAAGATCTTTCCGAACTTTGTGATACGAGGGTCATCTTTACCTGAGATAACGGCACCCGTAAGAGCTTCGGCATCCTGGATCATAGTACGGAACTTGATTATATTAAACTTCTTGTTATCGATAGTAAGTCTTTCCTGCTTGAAAAAGATAGGACCTTTACTTGTGAGCTTGGTTCCAATAGCAGCAAAGAGCATCAGAGGACTAGAGAAGAGAATAGCAAAAAGCGAGAAGACGATGTCGAAGATCCTCTTTATAAGTCTCTGCTCGAAAGAAAGTGTCATTCTGTCGAGGAGGAATACCATAAGGTCGTTAAGGTTGATGAGCCTTGATCTATAAAGGCTGATCTCGTAGAACTGCGGAACTACGTATGCAACAGTCCTCTGTTTAGCACACTGAAGGATGATCTCTGACTTGGCATCCTCAGGTACGTCAGGGCAGATGAATATCTCGGCCTGTCTTCTGATAGCAGCTCTGACGGAAGCTCTGTCCTGATACTTGATAGGCTCGCTCATGTTAAGATCGAGGCTCTTAAGGGAAGGGTCGATCTTATCCATAACAGTCTGGATAGTGTGATCGCTCGCACCGATGATAACGAGTTCTCCATTCTCATAGAGCTTGTGACTTATGATACTGCAGAGCATTTCCCAGCAGAATACGTAAACGATGAGTACTGCATAACTCATAACGATAACGCTTCGAGGGAAGGCACGCTGAACAAGAAGGTCCTTCGCGGAGATCGTTATAAGGGTAAGTATCGTACTGAATGTAAGAGATTGAGCTACTACATCAATGTTCTTCTTTCTGAAAAATCTCGGCATCTGCAGGATGTCAGCGAGGATCAAAGTAGCAATGATAATGATAGGGATGAGGTGGATATAAGCCTCAAAGTTCATCTCAGGGGTTGAATCGTAATTCTTACCAAGTATTACATAGAATGATGTTACGTAAGAAAGGTGAACTGCAACCGCAAGACCCAGCATAAACAGGATCTTGAAAAGATGAGGTATAGTAAAGAGTTTTCGGTTCATTTTGGTTCTCCAACGTATATTAACGTATACTTTGACACAATAATTATATATTAATCAAATGAAAGTAACAACTTAGGCATTTCAGATGCGATATTAATTTTATCCAAATGACCGACTTTTTTTGCTTGATTTTTTGAACAAAAATAATGCTCTCTCAACTTGAAACTTAATGCGTTCTCTTGTAAAGTTATGTAAGTGTTGCTAATAGTATTTATTTAATATAGAGGATAGAGTAGATATGAAGAAAAATGCACCTAATGCTAGGTCTAATTCCCGTGCAAGAAGCGCGTCCAGCAGAGCGCCTCAGATAGCGACGAAGAGAACGACCCCTACCAAGAAATCTTCATCATCAAAGAAAAAGAGCTCAGGAAAGACTGTCGGTATCGTTCTTGCTTGTATTGTCGTACTTTTAGTTCTTGTAGCAGGCGGTTATATATTTAAGACCGGCGGCGTAAAGAAACTTTTCGTAGAGAAACTTAACGTTGTACTTGCAGACGGCACTACAACAGAGATGACTGCTGAGGAGATCAAGACAGAACTTTCAGGTGATGTTTTCTTCCAGGGAATCAAGATCGACGGTATCGATGTTTCCGGCAAGACTAAGGAAGAAGCTTACAGCCTTATTTCCGCTAGCCTTACTTCTAAGCCTTCCGAAGTAGATATCAAGCTTAACTACGACGGACAGGAATTTCCGCTCGATCTTTCCTCTCTTGCACTTGAGAGCAACGCTCAGGAGATCGTTAACGAAGCATTCAGTTACGGCAGACCTTCTACAGAGGCAACTAACGAAGAGTTGGTAGACTGCTTTAACAAGTATCAGAACCTTAAGGTTACTCCTAAGGAGTACATGACAGCATATACAGTCAAGACAGACGGAATCTCTGAGATCGTCACAGGCATCCTTGAGCCTTTCAATAAGGATGTCGTTGAGGCAAGAGTTGAGTCATTTGATAAGGATTCACTCGTATTCCTCGTAAGCGACTCTGAAGACGGACGCGTAGTCGACATCGACAAGGCTATCGCCGATGTTAAGGCTCTTCTTGATTCCAGAACATATGAGGGTGTAGTTGAAGTTGAATTCGAGATCCTCCATCCTGAGAATTCTAAGGAGGACCTTACAACAGGAATGGGTCTTATCTCATCTACTACTTCCAATACGACTTCAGACAACAGCCGTAACCACAACATCAGGATCACTTGTGAGAAGATCGACGGTCTGGTACTCCAGCCGGGTGAATCCTTCTCGTTCAACGGTTATGTAGGACAGAGAACAGAGGAAGCAGGCTACGAGCTTGCAGGTGTTATCCTGAACAACAAGTCTGAGAAAGACTACGGCGGCGGAATCTGTCAGGTCAGCACGATGATCTATCAGTCAGTATCTAAGGCAGATCTTCAGATCGATGAGAGACATCCTCACCAGTGGCCATCAAGCTACTGTGATATCGGATTGGATGCTACAGTTGACTGGGGCAGTGCAGACTTTAAGTTCACTAATACATCTGATTATCCTATCGCTATCCATGCGTTCTTTGATAATGATGCTAAGCAGGTTACAGCTCAGGTTTACGGACACATGTTTGAGGATGGTTCATATATCGAACTTTCTTCTTCAGGATCTGTTGAGAGCTCTGCGAGCACAACATATCAGGCTGATCCTAATCTTCCTGTAGGATCTCGTAATCAGGTTACGGGAGCTCATGACGGTAAGTCAGCTATCTCATACAAGACATGGTACGATGCAGACGGTAATGAGATCAAGAAAGAGAGATATCTTGACAGTTATTATCCTAGGATCAATGCAGTAATAAGCGTTGGTGTACGTAATCCTGACGGAAGCCTTGCTTCAGTAGATCCTTCTACAGGTGAAGTAACGGGAGCAGTCGAAGAGACAACACCTGAGTCATCAGACAATTCAGATGTACCTCCTCCGACAGATTCGCAGATCGCACCTCCACCTGAGTCGAGCGAGACACCTGCACCTACTCAGCCTGAGCCGATCGATCAACCGGCACCTCCTGAGAATAACGAATCGCCTGAACAGTAAAGACTTTATGACCCTTTGAACGCAGTCGCGTTTGAGGGGTCTTTTTCTTGACAATCCCCTCGAAAAAACCGACATTCTTTAAGAAATACAGGTATTGCAAGTATAGATTTAGTTTAGTAAAGTAATTATGGTTTCGTAATCTTAGTATAATAAGAGGATATTTATGAAGAAGAATAATAAAATATTAGGTGTTGTTGCAACTACAGTTCTGGTTGTTGCTATCTCGGTTTCAGGTTGTAAGGGCTTAGAGAAAAAATACAATGTCCTTTACGCTGACGGAACCACAGCAGAATTAACAGTTGACGAACTTAAGGCAACATTTGTAAGCGACGTTTTCTATGACGGTATCAAGATCGACGGTATCGATGTTTCAGGTAAGACAAAGGAAGAGGCTATCTCACTTCTTTCGGCTACTATGGCAGAGAAGCCATCTGAAGTTAACATCAAACTGAACTTTGACGGTGAGGAGTATCCGCTCGATCTTTCTTCTCTCAAACTTGAGAATAATGCAAAGGACATCGTTGATGAGGCTTTCTTATACGGAAGACCATCTGGCGACGCTTCTGCTGAAGAACTCGTTGAGTGCTTTAGCACAGTACAGGGTCTTAAGACTACTCCAAAGGAATACACAACTGCATTTACTGTCAATACTGACGGACTTTCAGAGATAGTTCACGGAATGCTCGATCCATATGAGCAGGAAGTAAAGGAAGCTGAAGTAGGTGATTTTGACGTAGAGAAGTGCGAGTGGACGATCACTGATTCACAGGTTGGCTGTGATATCGACATTGATAAGGCTATCAATGATGTTAAGGCTCTTCTTGATTCACGTACTTATACAGGTGTCGTAACAGTTGATTTCGAGAAGACAGAGCCTAAGAACTCTGCTGAACAGCTCAAGAGTGAATATGGCCTTATCTCATCTTCCTCATCCAACACAACTTCAGACGATAACCGTAACGAGAATATCAGAGTTACATGTAAAAAGCTCGACGGACTTGTTATCCAGCCTGGTGAGAGCTTCTCATTTAACGGATATATCGGACCTAGAACTTCAGCTGCTGGTTACAAGACAGCAGGTATCATCCTTAACGGTAAGGCTGAGAAGGGTCTTGGCGGCGGCGTTTGTCAGGTAAGTTCCATGATCTTCCAGTCAGCAGCTAAGGCTAACCTCCAGATCGACGAGAGACATCCACATGAGTGGCCATCAACATATTGTGATATCGGAACAGATGCTACTGTTGACTACGGCAGCGCTGATTTCAGATTCACAAACAACTCAGAGTATCCGATCGCATTCCATGCGTTCTTTGATGACGATGAATTGAAGCTTACTATCCAGTTCTACGGACATCTTTTCGAGGACGGATCACATATCGAGCTTTCTGCTTCAGGCGGAAAGACAGGTGAGGACGCAGGTGTTGTTTATGAGCCTGCAGAGGATATCCCTGTTGGACATTCCGTATCTTCTCACCCTGCACATCCTGCTCAGTCAGCTGTATGCTACAAGGTATGGGTCGATAAGGACGGAAACGAGATCAAGAGAGAGAGACTTTGCGGAAGTTATTATCCTGCACTTCCTGAGCATATCGCTGTAGGCGTACTTAAGGAAGACGGTTCATTCGCTGAGATCAACCCTGAGACAGGTGAGGTAATTGATGAGAGCGAGACAGATCCTAGCGAGAGCGACGGTTCATCTGATACAACTCCTTCATCATCCGGCACAAGTGATACGAGCAGCACGACTCCGTCTTCTTCTGCTACAACACCATCATCTGATGCTACATCAGCAACTTCTGAGACTTCCGCTACTTCGGAATCTTCTTCAGAAGCTACATCGGAGGCTACTTCAGAGACAAGTGCTGAGGCACCAACTGAACCTACAGAGCCGGCTGCAGATGCTTGATGATAAATTGAAAACTAATAACGGAGACCTCCTTACAGGGGTCTCTTTTATATATAAAAAAACAAAATAAAATTCATTATAGTAACTTTGAGCTGAAATTGAGGAAAGTTTGAATTATTTTTAATAATTACATTATAAAAGAGCCGCCTTTTTTCTTTTCGCGTGATATAATATTTGTGCTTTTTGTGTAGATATAACGCAAATATATATAAAAAACAAAGGAGAGACATGTTTATGGCACGTGAACTTAAGAAAATGACCATGGACGGTAATACAGCTGCGGCTTATTCTTCGTACGCTTTTACAGAGAATGCTGCAATCTTCCCTATTACTCCATCGTCACCAATGGCTGATTACACTGATCAGTGGGCTCAAGAGGGCAGAAAGAACATCTTCGGTCAGACAGTAAATGTCGTCGAGATGCAATCTGAAGGAGGTGCAGCCGGTGCGGTTCACGGTTCATTGGCTACAGGTGCTTTGACAACAACATACACAGCATCTCAGGGTCTCCTTCTCATGATCCCTAATATGTACAAGATCTCTGGTGAGCTTCTTCCTTGCGTATTCCACGTATCCGCAAGAGCACTTGCAGCTCACGCATTGAATATCTTCGGTGACCATGCAGACGTTATGGCTTGCCGTCAGACAGGTTTTGCAATGCTCTGCTCCAACTCCGTTCAGGAAGTTGCTGACCTCGCAGCAGTTGCACACCTCGCTACAATCAAGAGCAGAGTTCCATTCATCCACTTCTTCGACGGTTTCCGTACATCACACGAGATCCAGAAGA
>JAGCGE010000397.1 GCA_017649745.1 Clostridiales bacterium
CTTTATATGGCAAGGTATAAAAACCATACATTTAAAGCAGAAAAAGAAGTCAGGTTGATGTTTGAAAAGCAAGAATGGGATTATAAACTATTATTAGATTGTCCTCGGAAGCGTGCAATCAGCAAGCCTAATTTCGAAACTGAGTTTAGACTAACAAACAATAATCGTGACATAGTTGAATATGCAAAGATAAATATACCATATAAGGGTATAAGAAAAATAAGAATAGGCCCAAAGTGTTTGTTACATAAAAATGATATTGAGCAATTGGTAAAAAAGTATTTGAAATACAAAGTGAATATAGTTGAGTCAGATTTAAGCTATAAATGACTCTAAGTTGGGTTGGAACAAAAAACAATTAAGGTGCACACCATACATAGATAATGCATCTTTTAATTACTCGAAGGACTACATAATAGCAATGATCATTTCTGAGGATGTGCCTGCATACTTTGACGGGCAGAAGAGCCTTGATGAAGTAATAAGTGTAATTAGTACAGGGTAGGAATGATGGTTGCTGAGAGAGGGTGATTAGTTTAAAGCGCATTAAAGCGCAAAAGAGTGCGCTTTAAAATTGAATTTAAAGCGCAAATGTGGTATTGTAATGAAAACGACAAAGGGGATTCATTATGAGCGACATAGATGCTATTTCGAAAGATAACGAGAATCAGGTCATTGAATGGAAGGAATCCTGGCATGATAAATATCTTGAGTGGATTTGCGGATATGCCAACGCTCAGGGTGGAACTTTATACATTGGAATAAATGATAGTGGAGAAGTGCTGGGGCTGGATTCTCAAATAGTCAAGAGACTTTTGGAGGATATACCTAACAAGATCACTGCTGCTTTTGGTATCACATGTGATGTTAATCAGAGAAGTAAGAATAAGAAAAAGTACATACAGATTGTAGTAAAGAAATCAAAGCTGCCACTTAATTTACATGGTCGGTACTATTATCGTACCGGTAGTGTAAAAAAAGAAATATCAGGATTTGAATTGACAGAGTTCATAATAAAAAGCACTGGAACATCTTATGATGCTATGATTTCCGATATAAATAGGAACAAACTGACCTATGATGCTTTTAGTAAAAGATATGTGAAAGCAACTCATAATGAGCTTGAGTTGGATAGCGATCTTGTAAGTTTTAAGTTGATGCTGGAAGACGGACAAATGACAAATGCCGGAGTATTGTTTGCGGACCAATGGAATATCCATCATTCGAGAGTTTTTTGTACAAGATGGAACGGGTTGGAAAAAGCTGATTCTGCACAGGATGCGCTGGATGATGCAGAATATACGGGAAGTCTTCTGAATCTTTTCGATGATTCTATGTCGTTTATAAAGAAAAACACAAAAAAGGGATGGAGGAAAGATAATGATCATAGGATAGAATTACCTGATTATCCTGAAAGAGCGCTTGAAGAAGGTCTTGTTAATGCACTAATACATAGAAGTTACCTGCAGACTGGTGCTCATAGCCAAATAGATATTTATGATGATCGCCTGGTTATAACTAATCCCGGAGGTATGTATGATGGATCTGAAGTTCAAAATCTTGATCTTAGGCATGTTCCGTCAAAACTGAGAAATCCAATTTTGGCTGATGTGTTCGGACGACTTCGTTTAATGGAGAGACGAGGCAGCGGTTTTAAGAAGATATTGGATGCCTATGAATCAGAAGAAAGATATACAGAGGCGTTAAAGCCGGAATTTTATACTGACGGATACAATTTTTTCTTAACATTATGGAATCTGAATTACGCTTATGATAAAGCGCAAATTAAAGCGCAAATTAAAGCGCAAATTGGTGCTTTAACAGAACGTGACCATTTATTGCTGCTTTTGCGAGAGAATCCCTCTATGACACAAACAGAATTGGCAACAATGATGAATAAATCACGCAGATATGTTCAAACTATGATGAAACAACTGATTGATGAAGGTGTTATTGAAAGGGTTGGTTCTAAGAGGATAGGAACGTGGATAGTGAGGTAATGATGATAACGAAAAACACTTTTGTAGTAAGGAGGATTAGATGGAAGTTATATATTCGCAAATAGAGAAAATTCGAGAAGAAAAAAGAAATCATAAACTTGTTATATTTGTTGGCGCTGGAGTATCTAAAAATTCTGGTGCCTGTTCGTGGTGGGAACTTGTAAAAGAAATAGCAGACAAAATAGGTTATAGCAAATGTAGAAGCTGTGAAATGAAAACAGTCAATTGTTCTTCGTGTGGGAACCAAGTGAAAGTTTGTAAGGACGATTGTCTATTGAAATACAGCTTCACAAATGAGGAGTTTCTTTTAATTCCACAATTGTATTACGACAGTCAGGATAAAGACCATAAGGACTATTATTCTTTTATTTTAGAGAAGTTTTCTGCTATAGGTGCTCCTAATATAATAGATGATATTATTATTTCGTTGGAGCCAGAATGTATAATTACAACCAATTATGATCACCTAATTGAGAGTGTAAAAAATCCTAATGCGTCGAAATATACCGTCATCAAAAAGGACAATGAATTGTTATTTAAAACTGGAAATCGATATATTATCAAAATGCATGGGGATATAGATGATGTGAAGAATATAGTTTTACGGGAGGATGACTATTTAAACTATTCACAAAGCCACACGTTAATAGAAACATATATTAAGTCATTACTGATAGATAAGACGTTTTTGTTTGTAGGTTATTCTTTAAATGATAATAATCTTAAACTTATCATGAGTTACATTGATTATTTTGTTAAGGAGAACAATGTTACTGGGAGAACTCCTCATTATTTGGCAGTTAGTGGTATTAGCAACAAGGTGAAGAGCAGGAAATACTGGAAGAATAAGGGAATTGATTTAGTAGATTTGGATAATATCTCTGAAGAGATGATAGGCTATGTTGATTGCGAGTCGCTTGAGAATAAAACGGCTAAGAGATTATATGCGTTCTTGAGCTACATAAACAATGGAAAGCTTGAGTACTCTTCAGATAGAACTAAGCAATTAACAACAATTTTAGAGCGGGCGAGTCAGACTCTTAAAGATTTTCATTTTATTGGATATAGAACGTTGTTGGGTTATTGCCAATTTGAGCATTTGGATGTGCTAAAGACACCAGAATTATATTTTCATGATGAATCAGAGTATAAACTTTTCAAGGAAGTAACTAAAAACAAAAGAATACGTCAGTTGTTCATTAAAGCCAGAATATACGGCGCAGAACTAATAATGTTTAAGAAACATGACAGTTATACATTTCCTGAAACAATTGAGGTAGATGATTCAGAAGAACTATTTGAGCTATCAATTCAAAATAAATACAAAGAGATAATGGATATGCTGGAGAATAAAAGTCCTTCGAATGAGAAGGCATACTATTATTGGTTAATCACGTATATGTCAGAGCTAAACAGTGAGTTAGAGAAAGTTGAAAAGCGACTGAATAGAAGGTCTAAGCTTACAAGCGGCTTTTGTTACGAATGGGCAATATTTGAATTTAATAGACTTTGTTATAAGAATCTAGTGTTTGAAAAGGATAGGGATTTTGATCGCTTTAATTCTTTTGTTGAGAATGCGGCTATCATTTATGGAGATGCATATACAACTATCAAAAATATCGCAGATAAAAAATCCGATATCCAGGAAATGAACAATTTACTACTTAAGCATGAAGAAAGCTACATGAAAAAAGAAACTATTTCAAAAATGGGTGGGACAATATTTGCTGAACTTCCAATGATTCAACAAATAATGTATGACTATTATTTGTTTTATAAAAAGAACTTTTTGATGTTGGACTGGTTCAATAATGTACAGAAGATGGCAACGCCATATGTTAAGGCTATATTGTGCACATATTATCCGGATAGATATCAATACAAAAACAACGGTATATTTGGCAGGCCGGAAGTAAAGCCATACCCAGTTTCGTTATTGGATATTGATATAATTGTAAAACATGTTAAACCTAAAGACTTTAAAGATTGGATAGAAAATTATAAAGTTGATAAATTGATAATAGACAATATAATTGACATTTCAGTTATCTTCGAAAATTTTTGTAAATCAATGCGATGTTTTGGAAATCCACAGTGGAACGATCAGTTTGAGACATTTTGTTATTTACTTTCTATAGTTGATCTTGATGATCAACAGGTTGAGTTGATTATCAATAGCATATTAGACCTTGTAGCTCCAGGGGAAGATGGAAACATTCAACTACTGATATATAGTATTCCTGCTATATATTATGTGGTAGATACGCATTTTACTAAACAAGTTGGTGTATTCAACAATCTTTTGGACAAATTGATAGATGTAAGGATTATTCAAGGAGTAATATCTAATCGAGCATCATACTCTAAAATGATTAAAAAACTGGTACCTGTTACTGATAGAGAAATATATAAGACATGTGAGACCGTAATTGAAAGCAATCCGGGTGATAGATACAATTTGATTTATTTCTATGGGCCAATTTTACTTACAAATAATAAAGAAAAGTGGACTTTATTTTTGAAAGAGAATATCAGCCAATTATCGTTGCGTGCGGTTTTTCAGTTTGTGATCGATGGAACTCTTGTGTATGATTCACTGATAAAACGTTATTATTCAGATAAGGTTAGCACATTGTTCAAGGATTATAAAAAGCAGCAAACTGTTCAAACATATCCGGATTATAAAACTGATACCATTAATGATATAGTTATATTGCTAATAAGTGGGCGCGTTAAGAACAAAGAAGATATAGACTTCTTAAAAGAGTACATAGATTATAGCGATTATATAAAGTTTATCTTTGAACCAGATAAATTTGATTATTCTAAAGTAGATACTGCTGACGTAATGTGGTGTAATTTTCTTAATAGTGATGAATATAGAAATATTCTACTAAAGCATAAGAGTGATTATTGGAACTCGGATAAGGAAAGAAGAATAGAATTAGGTTTTGGATCATCGTTTGAGCACAGAGTTGTATATAAGTATCTTTTTGAGTAGGTGGAATGTCAAGACTTCGGACACTGATTTGAATCTGATAGGATTTCCTAACAATTACAGGAAATTGCTGTATATCAAGAACCTAAAGAATATTACTTAATCTAAAGCGGCTTAAACAGGCGCATAATATATTTGATGAACCTTGAAAATCGAATAGAAACCTTGTTACACACAAATAGGTGCATGCACAAGGTTTATGCTATTCAATAAACCATCTGAGTTTCTCTTGTTTTACAAGTGTTGTCAGGATTTAGGAATGTTCCCAAATTGTTCCCAATAAGTCCAGGAAAGAAACGGAATGAGAAAAATAGATGGAATTTCACTACTATATATTGTGGTTTTGAAATAAACAGGAAGGAGCTTTTGATGAAAAAGAGAGATATAAAGCATTGATTGATTACTTGAATCTGCATATTCAACGGATGGCTGTTGTAAATGCTATTCCAAAGCATATTAGAAATCGCGTGTTCAGCAATATTGGCAGAAATGAACATTGTCCTTGTGGGAGTGGGAAAAAATATAAGAATTGTTGTGAGTCAGGATATATCAACTATGAGATAATTGGTATAGAAAAAATAACACCAGTATATTTTTCCTTTTGATAAAGTAATAGTTATTGAATTATGACTCGTGATTATGAAAAACCTCCAGTTAATATTTCAACTGGAGGTTTTTAAATTGATTCTAGTACTAGCCTGCATTAATCTGCGGATTGTAATAATCGTAGGCCATTTTTGTGATATTCCAAATCTCCTCATTGGATAGTTCTTCAGAATAATAAAGTTTATCACCATCAATTTTCAAAGAATGATGAAACGTGTTGTCTTGCTCTATGAATTTAGGAATAAGACGAGTAAATGTAGCTCCCGGTTGAAGTGTTAAAGGTTTAGAACTAGTTGACTTTCCCTCTTCTTTCCAAAGAAATCTTTTATGTTCGAGCTTTAGCCATTCGAAAAGGAAGATACACACAATATTGTAGTCGGAAGGTTCATACTTTTCATTGAGTGTGAATATACTTGAATCACCTAAAGAACAGTAATGAATCAGTTTTTCTGTAAGTACCATAATAGCCTCCTGTTTAGTAATTTAGTAAAATGTGGACGAGTATATCGTCACTATCTTTGAATTCAACTACTTCGCCCTTTTTAATTTGATATTCATGTTCATTCAAATAAGCTCTATATTCACCTTGGTGAGAACTTATATGAGCCTGTGGTATATTTCTGCTGAATTCATATGCATGCGTACCTTCATGGACAAAAACACTATATCCTGTTAAGGCGCTCCTTCTAATATAAACTTGTCTACCTTTTTGAATGCCTGGAATACCTTTAAGCTCGTCAGGATCGCGTTTGTCTGGTATCAAGTCAAATAGTTCGTCTCCTAAAATATTAATTCCGATTTCATTATTGATGATACTTTGTGCTATTTTAGTTGACATATCCGTTACCCCGAATAAAGCCTTAATGATATCTTCTTTGCGGATATTTTTTAAAAGTTTTGATGAATCCGGAACAAGAGCAGATTTCTTATAGGCTCTTTCCTTGGTTGCTCCAAAACCTCCGTGAAACCCAGTTCCCATTATACCACCTCCTTAAGGGAGGTCATATCATTTCCAAGTTCGCTTTTAAAACAAACTATATGAATTCCTATTTGTCTATATTTTTCAAAAATGTAATCTGGAGCTGTTCCATATATTACTATTGCGATTGGCTGTAGTCTTCTTATTACTACATCAAGGCCTTTTACAAATATCTCGCGATCAACGATGGTTTTTATTGTTCCATGAGATCCAATTGATATTACAGCATGCTTAGGAAGCCCATCGCAGCAACATCGATATGTTCTTCTGTCTCCGAAACGAACATTAGGAATTACTTTGACGCCATTAATTTGAAGCCATGTTCCTATAGCTCTGCTTCTGTAGATGTTCCATAGCTGCATTACTAGCGGCATGTCGCGGAACAAACTCCAATCCGGCAAAATGACACCGTTATAACGTTTTAGGATAGATAAGTATCTTTTGGGATTTCTCCATAGGCGTTCGAACAGATAGTCATCCTCGTAAAAATGGACCCAATAATTGTGATCCTTGGAGGATATACATTTTGAGAACGGAATCAGTCTATTAGGGATTTCATAGCAAGGATTAATTATCGGAAACTCAAAGAATCCCGCAAATGTAGCTAATGAAACTAAAAAAACGTGAAAAACGTCTTTGCATCCTTTACGGGTGCCATTTTCTTTTGACATAAACTATGCCCTCCTTAATTGGAAAAAATAGAATATTAAAGAATAAGTTCATATAAGAACCCTCCGGTAAATTGATTTCTTCCTTCGGATGTGGCATAATATATTTGCTGAAACGGATGCTTCATCCGAGGAATACACCTTTTAAGTGACTTAGTTACTTATGGGGTGTTTTTCGTTTATGTGGAGTTTTTGTTATCACCGTTATCCTCCTATTAAGAATTGTAATTGGTATGTTGCTGCATCGTTAGAAACTTTGCATAAAAAGGCAATTTGATCAGGGGTGAAATTCTTTTTCCGTTTTTTTAGTTTGTGATACGGTATAAGAAGTTCAGCAGCAAGACACTTTGCTTGCCATTCAGGATCATTAAAAGTTTTTATTGTTTTACTACTACGACTATAAAGCTTTAATCCTAGGATACAGACTAATATATAGTGAGAAATCTCATGGGCTATGGTCATTCTATCTCTACCTCTAAAATTACAAGCACCTTCATAAACACTTTCTTTTATTCTAATTGTGCTATTAATTACATCTGTTTCAGCATGGGTAGACGAATCTTCCCATTCTTTATCAGGAACAATTTCATATGATAGATTAGGATCATCAATACATAGCTGATCTAGTAATATTTCAATTGGTAAACACCAACTATCAATATATCCATACTCACTTCTTATAACATACGCTAGCTCTCTCAGATCTTTACGTGAAACGGCTTGCGCATAATATCTGCTACTCATTGGTAGAATCCTCCTTAAATCTATTTTTTAATATGTCCAAGAGCTCTTTACTTGTCTTTTCATCTATATCTTCGAATCTACGAGCAAATGTAATTGCCAGATCCTTATTGCAAGAAGAAACCTCGGATATATTCAGTTCAACTGTTTTAAAAGATTCGTAGGCCAATGTATTAAACTCTTCAATTTCCTCTTCGCTGAGATCATATTTGCTTGGGATTAGCTCAAACCAAGTATCGGGCATTTTCTTGTTGCCATTTTCTACAGCTGAGAGAAATGCAGCTGAAATATCGAGATCTGCCGCCATTTGCCTTAATGACTTTTTTGTATTTGTTCTTATTTTCAATAAGAAATTTCCGAGTTTTGTTCGCATACTTATTTCTCCTGTGTTTACCTTTATGGTTTACACTAAAGTTACTACAATTTTATTGTAGTGTCAACCCTGTCGGTTTACAAAACTTTCCGATAAATTCAAAATTCGTGTTTGTTATATTTTTGGGAGTTGACTTAGGTTATAGCTAGAGAAAAACTATTGTTCAACTTTAATGTGTGACAAAGTATTTCTTTTATTCTAATAATTAATTAGTAGTGGGCTGGAACTTATTCCTGCTATAAGCACTTGAAAAGAATATATAAAATGAGATATTATTAGTTCTGAAAAGCAGAACTAATAATAAAAAAGAGGGGGGTTAAAGGTGATTTTAATGAATTTAAAGTTGGACAATTTTTTGTTGTTCAATAATTTCGAAATTAATATGTCTTATCCCAAAAAAATAGTTGGTTCAAGTTTAAAAGAGGAACACTTAGCCAATTTTCCTAATTTTAGATATAAAAAACTGATTATTCTTATGGGAGCAAATGCCTCTGGTAAAACTGCTTTAGGTCGCATACTAATGGGTATTTATAATTTTATCCTTAACAAAGAGTATGGGGCTATTGTAGGTTTAATTGAAGATAAGGAACAACTCGCTAGTTTAGAAATGGACTTTGTAGTTGGTGAAAAAGAATTGTATAGATTGATTGCGAGAGTTTCTCCTAATGCAAATGATTATTACGAAAGTAATGATATTCAGGTATGTGTTAAAAAAACTACTATTTCTTCCAGTGATAACTATGAAAAGTGTTCAATTCGCTTAAACAGCAGCAATATAGATTTTGGATCCAATTATATTAGTGAACTAGAAAAGATACCTCCCATAACATGGATGTTTGAATATCCGTTTGCTTCTGAAGGGCGAAAGAAGGTAATTCTTCCTGTTGAGGAAGAAAAGTACGGTGAGTATTTAAAGACGGTACTTAGTATATTAGATCCAAGAATAAGTGATGTTAAGAAAATTGATGATTCAAAAGGCACATATATTATCATCAGAAATGGAAAAGGGCTTGTTATGGAAAATGGAGAATTAAGTTCACCAGAGAAATTGTCAAGTGGAACATTAGATGGAATTGGAGTAGCGAATATTTTGACCGTTCTTAAGCTTCATGCTGCGGGGTTTTATTACTGTGATGAAAAGTTTTCTCATATTCATAGCGAGTATGAAAAAGCTTTTTTATCAATATTGGCTGACGGTTTAGGGTCTAATGAACAATTATTTTACACAACTCATAATACTGATGTTTTGGACATGGATTTTCCTTTGCATTCTTATGCATTTATGAGAAGAGATACCTTTTTGAGTAATTATGTATCGTGTATATATGCCTCAGATTATATAAAAAAGAACGATGTTTCTTTGAAAGCTGCAGTAGAAAATGATGTTTTTTCGGCTAATCCTGATGTGTCAGAAATATTCAATCTGTTCGGTAGGGAGGATTAAATATGAAAGATGATAGATATATCTATCTGGTCGAAGGAGATTGTGAAAAGAAATTGATTGAAGTTCTAAAAGAACAAAAAAATCTAATCGTTTCTGGTAAAGTATATCGAATTAATGTAATTCAAGAACACTTGTCAGAGACATTTCTTCGCACTTTTTTAGATAATACAATTGTGATTCTTGTTTTTGATACAGACACTGATAATAATACAATTTTATTTAAAAACATTCAAACTCTATCAAGACATCAAAAAATAAAGGATATATGGTATGTAATACAGGTTGAGAATTTGGAGGATGAAATAGTTAAATCAACAGATTTATCTGATGCTAAAGCATTAATAGGATGTACCGGATCAAAGGAGTATAAACATTATTTCATAAAAGAAAAAAATTTATATGACAAATTATTGAAACATCATTTTGATATGTCCAAAATATGGATTACTGATCCTAAGGGAGCCTTTAAACGGCTAAAAAATGAAGGATTTAGAATCAAAAGAAGTGAATAATTGTAATTAATAAATAAGCAACGATACTTTGTAGGAAATAAATTAAGTTATATAGTTGCTTATTTGAAAATTTTGTAGCTACTATTTTTTGAGGTGGAATATGTCTGACAATCCTAAAGTGTTTATATCGTACAGTCATAAGGATAATGATTATGAACAAAAGATACTTTCTTTTGCTAACAAACTTCGAAGTGAAGGTATTGATGCAAATGTTGATTTATATGAAGAGGCTCCGTCTGAGGGTTGGCAACGTTGGATGGAAAATCAGATAAACAGCTCGGATTATGTTGTTATTATTAATAGTGAAAGTTATTACAATAAATTCTATAAGAATCAAGGGAAAGGAATAAGTTGGGAAGTACATATCATATATCAATTACTGTATGATCTCGGAGGAAACAATACCAAGTTCATCCCGATTGTTTTTGAGGAAAAGGATATTCAGTACATCCTTACACCTCTTAAGAGCTATACATTTTACAATATTGGAAATAATGATGAATATGATGCATTATATTGGCGCCTGAGAGGAATTCCCAAGATAGAAAAGCCGCCACTGGGAGCGTTTAGGGCTCTTCCGAAGAAAGAACAAAAGACAATGTTCTATTCTACTCCAATAGATATAGAGAAGTGGGATCAAGCAGGTTGGAAAGGGATAGTTTACTTTTTTTCTTCGAAGGTTCCTATAATGGGACTTCTGTTTCAAAATTATGAGATGGGACGAGAGATTTTTAGGGAATGGAAGACAAAAGCAAACAATGGATTTGCAGACGAGTTTTTGTCATTGACTTATATTGTTCCACCATTTCCGAAGGGTTGCTGGATATATGGAGAGCCTGATAGTAATAATGGAAATGGATATATTGTTCATATAGGCGCTAATATTGATAGCGTATATTCTCGTGCTCACGATTCTGGTGTAAAAGATAATGAGATATTAATATCAACGGTTAGTCGATTTCGTTGGATGCCAGAATTAAATGGAAACGATAACAGAATATGCTTACAAAATATGACGAACTCAGGTAAAGAGTATTATATTGTTCCTGTAGGCTTGAGGTCATGGTCTAATAGTGCGAATCAGTTCTCTGAAAGTAACATATTGATAGATTTTTCTGACATGGTAATGATGAAAAAATTAGTGTTTAAAAGAGGCATTGATATTGATAACAACGATCCGACTATCGTAGTGTTATCAAAACCGAAATAAATGAAAAATAGTAATGGTGCATACAATTGAATCTAAAATAGTAAATGTTGACCCCAATTCTGACCCCAAATGAAATGGCTTGAAGTAGAAGAAATAGACCAGTTGATGTGAAAATGAGTGTATTTCGCTCCTAAAAATGCGTATTTTGATAGTAATTGACAGAACAGTATGAAATCATTACTATTCGAATCCCACCGGCTCCGCCAGAATGTGTGAAGCTACCCCCATAAGTTGGACAGTGATGTACAGCTTACGGGGGTACTCTTATATTCAAGAGTTGTTAAGAGCATATTGACGGATAAAATACTGCCAAAACGCCGAAAAATATCGAGCCAAAACGCCGAAAAATATTGA
>JAGCGE010000398.1 GCA_017649745.1 Clostridiales bacterium
ATTTGATCAATATTCTGCCGGGCTCATCATGGAAAAGGCCTATATATTCATCTTGCGGGATCACGAACGTTCTTCCCATAATCGCAGATCCGGTTCCTTCGAAAAATCCTGCGATCTTATATTCTCTGATAAACGGAACTACTCCGTCAGGATTGATAGTAAGTTTGATCGTGTCACCGACCTTGATATCTTCTATTCCAGAAAGACGCTTGTTTACATAGATCGTTCCTTTCTCGATCTTATCAGGAATTCCCTTGATCTCATCATAGAACTTGAATCCGCCTTCAGGCATGCCGAAGAAGTATGTATACAAAACAGAATCGCTGTCGTTTAACGATGTGTAGGTATCCTTGATATACAATCTTTCTGTCTCATTTACTCCGTCCAAGTGATCTATAAACGAGAATGTAGAAGCTCTGCCGCTGCAGTCAACTGTTACATCGTAGTTATAATCAGTGTAGTTCAAAGATACTAACTCGGCCATTCCTACCGCATAGATGACAACACATAAAGCAGCTGCTGTTACACACATGATACCGCTTCCGACTGTACTCTTTCTTGTCCCGGCTTCGACTGTTGCAAAAGACCATTTCGTCATATTAAGCTTATCGAAAACAACTTTAAGCCATTCACTTATCTTCTTAAACACTATCGGGAATAAAAGTGCTATTGAAGTTACGGCTGAGATTATACAGATAAGAGCCACAACAAGATTACTGGAAAGTATGCAGCAGATAACTGAAACAGCGAGCAATAATACGCCGATCAAAGTGAGTTTCTTGCTGTACTTATATTCTGTATCTCTGTTATCAAAGATGATGTCTCTTATCGATGTTTTAAGCGCCTTTAAGATAGCCTTGAGCGGAACAAGGCACTCAACAAGAATCGAAGCGATAAATACTCCTGCTACAATCAAAAAGGATATAGGTCCTACCTCGATAGTTACGACTCCTCCTTCAGCTGTCTCTATCCTCATGATGCTCGATAGAAGAGGAGCTCTGACAGCAAGATACAAGACAATACCTGGGATCGCACCGATCAGGGCGTAAAGAATGTTTTCGAGAAGAAGGATAAAACATGTCTTTCTCATGCTCATACCAAGGCTTCGAAGAGTACCGATAAATGACATCCTCTCGCTTACTATCCTCTCGCTTATAGAGATCGTAACGAAGATAACAAGAAGGAAGGAGATCGCGAAAACGATGTAAAAAAACACTTTGATATCACTTAACGTCTTCATATCCTCTTTGCTGATCTTAAGTTCGGATACAGTTGCCTGAGTAAGTTCGTTTTTAAGTATCTTCTCATTAGCTTCAAGATCAGCATCCTCATCAAAATCAACGAGCATCATCATGGTGTTCCTGACACCAAATGACAACATGTCATTCGCCTCAAGATTTACGATCGCAATAGGTGAAGTCTTCAAAAGAGGATTCGAGTTTGTTGAAGGAAGCACATCCCTGATCTTAAACTCATGCTCACCATTGGCTCTGTCATGAAATATGATCGTGTCGCCTTTTTGATATCCATACTTTTGTGCAAGCACAGAAGTTATAACTGTCTCATTATCCTGAAGCTCATTAAAATCGATAAACTTCATGTCATAAGCTGCCTTAGGATCAAGTCCGTATATACTGTATGTCTCCTTATTTACAAAAGCGATCTCACTCTCGATCTCCTTATATACGATCTCTTTATTGATGTATATAGGAAGATCCCTATACTCTGAGATATTCTCCGGAAGATCGATCTCTCTTTTTGATTCGATCATAAGATCAGCCGTCGCTACATTTCCGTAGACCTCTTCAACAAGTTTTCCGAGTGAATCGCCGATATCAATACAGAACAATGCCGACAATACACAAAGGAATATCGAGAATGTCATAAGAAACGTTCTTAAAGGTTTTTTGAATATATTTTTGAATGAATTCTTTAGTATGATCTTCATCTTTACACCTCATTAATGCCATCTTGAAATACGATTTTCCGGCGCCACATACATTCCGTCACCTTCTTTGACGCCGTACGTCTCATAAAATTCGTTCGTAGTTGAAAGTATGGAATTGACTCGTAAGATAGATGGGCTGTGTTCATCAGTCTCAAGTGCTGTCATCAAATTCTCCGAAGTCGTTTTCGAGCTCCAGATCTTCGCATAGTTAATAAAGAGCTTTTCCCTGTCTTCCTTATTCTTTGTGATATTCATAAGGCACTCCATAGCACCAAGATCAGCATAGTTTTCGCCAAGTGTCTGCTCACCGTTAACATGGTAAACTTCAAAGATCGTAAAGTTATCTTCAAAATACGATATCGCTGTCTTATTACGTTCCTCCAGCGTGGCAACATCTTTTTCGCTTATCCAGGAAGGATCATAATTACCGTTCATATCAAAATAGATACAGTTACTGTCAAAAGCATGTCCCATCTCATGCGCGATAACCATTCCGATGCCTCCGAGATTGGTATAATAATCGGCATTGATGTCAAACATCGGATAAATAAGTATTCCCGTATTGATCGTTATCGTATTTAATGAAGCCTCATAGCAAGCATTCACAACGACCATATCCATACCCGGTATAGTCCTGTCCTGCTCCCTTTTTAAAGAATCCATACTTTCCTGATTCTTCTTGACCTTATAGTTCTTGACCAACTCATACCAGTTATCCCCGCAGATATCCTTATACTCATTCGTATCCTGTCGTTTAAGGTCCATACCGGTCTTATAGATGATGTTATCGAGTTTTATAAGAAGGTCATTTCTGGTCTGTTCCGAAAGCCAGTCTGCCTCAGTTATCAGAACTCTATAGCTTTCCTTAATGTCATCGCACATGGATCTTATATAGTTGTCAGTCTCTTCGTCATACCATACCTCAACATAGAGAGGATCGACCTCAGCCGTCATAAGATTCATGATCTTATCTTCTGCCTGAGTATCAAGGTCTTTATAATCGATCGAATCATAGATCTTGAGCACATCATAAGAAGGAGCTATAAAATCCATATACTCATTCTCGAACCTGCTTAGCTCCCACGCTTTAACGGCATCAAGGTTTTCATCAGTAAAGACTTGGCCCAAGTATTTCAGCTGCTCCTCATTAAAGACCATGAACCTGTCGAGATTACTTTCATCAAATCCCATCTCCTTCAGGTAACCGATGACATCAAATCCGCTAAACACTTCGGTGATCTCATCTTTATCATAGACCTTAATGTACTTATAAGGGTTCGTTGTCCTAACTATCTCCATATCGGAATTCATATAGATATTCAGAACAAGATTTGCCAGATCAAGACCCATCTTGTCAGCCTTTTCCTTCTCGAAAACAACCTTTGAACCGTCTGTTCCTACTGCCTTAACTTCCTCAAGCGGATCAAAGCTGTGAGTCAGCTCTTCAAAATCAGCATTCAGGATACCTGTATACTGATCAAAGAGGATACTCTTTCTTTTGGAGTCAGATATATCACCTTCTATCTCTATCTTAAGGATGCTCTGAAGTCCGAATCTGCTGCATACCTTGGCATCCGCTTTCATGAGTTCATCCATCGAATCTGCATTCTTTATCTCTTCGAGCATCTCCTTGATATCTTCAGGAACATCACTACCCTCGAAATCATAATTCAGGTAATACTCATAAGCTGTCTTAACGATATCTTCTTCGCTTCCCTTTTCGTATCCGTCTCCTGCTGCGACATCATCAATGATCACTCTGATCCTGTCGTTTATGACGTCCTGATCAAAGCCGTCATCAGCATAATCTTTTCCGTATTTGATCTTACTGTTCATAAGTGATTTGCCGTTAACATAATTGTAGAAATTATCTTCCGGATCCATATCTATCTTTTCTGAGATCGCAGCAGAATCCATTTCATTCTTTTTAATCTTCTCGACTCTTACACAGCCTGAGATCATCGTCATTGCCACTGCGAAAACCAGAGCACTTCCAATAAATCTTTTCATCATTCTATCTCCTGTCATTTTTCTGATGACTGGATAGTAGCATTGGAAAAAACCGAAAAAAGAAATCTGTTGCCAGTTGTATTGATTGCGTGGTGAAATGCATTTTTGTGGTCACCGATCAACAAAATCAAATAATAATATATATTTTTTGTGTTTATAATATATCTTTTTTGTTCATCTGTGATAGAATGTGGCTGTTGTTCACAATTGCTTGTAAACGCCTGATATTACTGCACAAAATGTGAACTTTCAAAACATTGTCAACAAAATGACAAACCAGAAGGAAGGTATTGAAATGAAACGATTAGTAAATCTTGGTGCCGCATTCCTAAGTGCGGCTACGGTCTTACCGTGTTTGTTCAGTTTTCCGGTAAACGCGGCAACTAACGTTAAGATCGACGCAAACAATTTCCCGAATGCTACATTCAGGAGCATTATCAAGAACGATTTCGACAAGGATAATAATGGATATCTTACTGACAACGAACTTGTCTATGCTACGAATATCCATTGCGAGAATCAGGGCATCGATGACATCACAGGCGTAGAGTATTTCTACAATCTTGAAGGTCTCTGGTGTAAGGGCAATCACCTTTCAAGCTGGGATCTTTCTCAGAACAAGCATCTTAAAGGAGTATGGTGTTCCTTTAACGATTTCACTTCACTTAGTTTCCCTGGAAATGATGAGCTTGAATGGGTTTATTGCTTTGAATGTGATCTTTATTCACTTGATCTTTCTAACAACCCTAACCTTGCTTATCTTGAGTGTAACAACAATCCTAATCTGTCGAGACTTGATCTCAGCAACAATCCAAAACTCGAGAATCTTTTCTGCAGCAAGTGCGGACTTACTTATCTTGATGTATCTAACTGTCCTCTTCTTTGTGATCTGACATGTTACGAAAATAATCTCACTACTCTTGATGTATCCAACAACCTTCTTCTCAAGAGACTTGATTATTGGTGGAATGAGAACCTTGGAAATGTTGATGTCACAATGCTTAAGGACCTTGAATACCTTAACTGCGCAAAGACAGCTCTTACAAAGATCGACGTAACTCATAACCCTGAGCTTTTCGAGCTTGTCTGCGGTTATAATGATGGTCTTACTTCTATTGATCTTTCTAAGAATCCTAAACTTGCTTATTTCGCATGTGAGTGTGACGTTAATCTTAAATCACTTGATCTGTCACACAATCCAAGACTTTATTACCTTCTCGCATTTGGTCTTACAAAGATCAAGTGGTCAGATGAAGGTATCGATATCAGTAAGAACAGCCGTCTTTGCAAAGCTTATAACGAAGGCGTATATGTACATGAGACAGAAAAACTCGGTTATGTTTATTCAAAGACTATCGATTACGGCGGAAGTTCAGACCCGTTCGATGAATTAAGACATTGTGTCTGCTTTGACGATGATACAAAGATAACCGCAAAATACAATGGTACAGATGTTCCTGACAGTGTTATCGATAAAAACGACGGTCATTCCAACTCTTCTACTTTTTCAACAAGAGGTGAAGCTATCCAGGCTCTTTATGAGAAGGCTGGTAGTCCTAAAGTTAGCGGAACTTCAAGATTTACAGATATCTCCGGTTCTCCTTATGCAAATGCTATCAAATGGGGTGAGCAGAATAATATCTGTTTTGGATTCCCTAATATCAGTTCTAATACATTCTGCCCTAACGATCTTGTCAGCAGACAGGATTTCGCACTCATGGCTCACAGATTTGCAGGTTTAATGAATTTCGGTACAGCCATGGACTATGGTAGAACTGACTGGTTCCCTGATTTCAAAGAGATCGACTTCTATGCTTGGGTTCCATTCACATGGGCTATCCAGTTCGGCGTTGTAACACCTATCAACGATTATCTCTATCCTAAGGGAAGAATGACAAAGAACGAACTTTCAGCAGGTGTTGATAAGATCTTCCATCTTGATCAGGCTGCTTCCTACTCTGCAAGGGTCGGCGGTAACTATGGTGCTGATTATGTTGCACCTGGCGGTGGTTCTAACTCAGGCGGAGGATCTAACGGCGGTGGTTACGGCGGATATACCGCAGGCACTACACGTCCTTCAGGATCCAAATCAGGATCAGGTTCAGGATCTTCCTCAAGTTCAAAGACACCTGTTATCGATATCAAAGTAGATCCAAATGCTAAAGACGGTACTTTCGAAGATTTCGTAGAGCGTCTCTATAACATCGCTCTCGGAAGAAATTCAGAAGCTGATGGTAAGAATTACTGGTGTGAGCATGTAGGTAACGGAGATCTTACAGGTGCAGATTGTGCCAAGTTCTTCCTTACAAGCCAGGAGTTCAAGGACAGAGGTCTCAATGATGCTGATTTCGTAAGGATCCTTTACTGGACATTCTTTAACCGTGATGCAGCTAATGATCCTGATGGTTACAAGTTCTGGCTCGACAGCCTTGATACATCAGGCAGAGACACAGTAGTTGACTGTTTCGTTAACTCAACAGAATGGTGTAACGTCTGTGCTTCATACGGTGTTAAGTCAGGCGCTACAAGAGCTAAGGCAACTATCGCTTCAAATAATGCGATCGGATTTGCTACAAGACTTTATACAAAGTGCTTAGGTCGTGATCCTGAGCAGGATGGTCTTAATTTCTGGAGCCTTGGTCTTACTAATCTTGAGCTTACAGGTTCTCAGGCAGCTCATCAGTTCTTTACATGTAAGGAGTTCAATGATCATAACTTCGACAATAAAGAACTTCTCACAAGAATGTACAGAACATTCATGGGACGTGAGCCTGATGACGCTGGTCTAACTTACTGGATCGACAAGATGAACAACGGTATGACCAAAGAACAGGCATTAGACGAGTTCGTAAGATCTCAGGAGTTCACTCAGATCTGTAAGGACTACGCGATCGACAGAGGATAATTACCCGCTATAAAAAGGAGCTGAGACTTGAGTTTCTCAGCTCTTTTATTATGCGTGAATAAAATACAATTCATTCCACCTGATCTTGCCTTCTTTAAGCTTATCCATAAACTCTTTAAGCTTCATCGGCTCATGCACTATGTCATTTGCTCTTTCCTGAAGACACAGGAGAACTGCTGCCTTCTTCTCAGGTGATTCATCCAGATAGAACTTCAGGATCTTTCGGACCAAAGATTCATACTTAGGATTAACTCTTAGATAAGGTCCTTCTTTCATCTCGAAAAAGTACTCAATCAGATTGACCCCACACGGAAACCACGGAAGATACCATACTCCCTTAAGATCATATGCAGTCTTAAACGGATAGAATTCAGTGTCCCAGTAAAACGGCTTAGACTTGGCTTTACCTAAGTTACGCTTATAAGCCTGAAATCTTATCTTCTCTTTAAGTTCAGGATAAGTCTTTTCGGTCTGACCGATACTGATGATACCGAAATCGACTAAGATACCGCACCAAAGAAGCTTATACATCTCAATACACTCGAAGGTTCCGCCCTTCTTTTTATGTTCGTCAGCGACCTTATATCCGAGCTTTTTATAAAAGTCTACAGCCGAAGTTCTGCTGTCGATCACGACCTTGAAAAAACCAAGTTCACTGATCCACTTCTCCGCTTCTTCGACAACTCTTTTCCCTAGTCCCTTACCACGATATTCAGGAAGGACTACGACTCTTCCAAGAGCTATAATTGAAACATTCTCAATACGTGAAGGAACTTCATAGAATCTGCATGTTGCGACAGGATAACCGTCATCCAGAAGCACAATATATCTTGTACCTTCACCGTCATGCTCATCAAACTCCTCACGAAGAGGAATATGATGTTGTCTGTTCATGCCTTCGATCCTGACAGAATAGGCACCGGCCCTCTGCCATTCTTCTTCGGCTCTTAACACCTCGATCGCCATATGTTATAGTCTCCTCGTTCAGTTTATCTCACTGACATTATAACATTACTTATTACCGGTCAGATAGTAGACCGCCAGCTGCGTCCTGTGCGAAAGGCCTTCTTTCAAGAGGATATTACTTATATAGTTCTTGACGGTTCCCTCAGATATGAAGAGCTTTTCCGCTATCTCCTTATTCGACAGACCTGAAGCAACTGCTTCTATTATCTCTATCTCGCGCTGAGTATATTTCTCCTTATCGAAGTTGCTGTTTGGTCTAATCCCCGCATCTACGAACTTATCGAAAACCTGTTCATCCATGACCTTGGCGCCCTGATGGATAGACTTTATCATCTGCTTAAGATCTTCAGGTTTATGGTTCTTGATGAAGTATCCCTTCGCACCGTTCTTTACCGCCTGATCTACGAGATTATCATCGTCAAAAGTCGTAAGGATCATGACTTTACCAAGGTCCTCTTCAGCGAATATCTTTGTCGCTTCGATACCATCCATTACAGGCATCTGTATATCCATCAATACAACATCGCATTTATCCTTACGAGCTATATCGACGGCTTCCTTTCCGTTACCTGCAACCCCTATGACATCGAAGTCATCATCTATGTCAAGGATGATCTTCATCCCGTCTCTTACAAAATCACTGTCATCCGCGATTATTACTCTGATCGGTTCCATTCTGCTCCTCCGTTTTCTTAACTATAGGAAGTATCATATTTATGGTAAATCCATTCTCGGATTCGATATCTATATAGCCTTTCACATTACGGACTCTGGTCTTCATTCCCTGAATACCCATGCCTTCTTCAACATGTGATGCTCCCTTACCGTTATCCTTTATAGTTGCTCTTACGACTTCTCCAAGAACGTTGATATTGATGTTTATCTCTGTACATCCTGAATACTTAAGAGCATTCGTTACCGCCTCGAAAGTATTATCCAATATGATCTCCCAGATATTCTCAGGGATCTCCTTGTCATTTGCTTCTACCTCAA
>JAGCGE010000036.1 GCA_017649745.1 Clostridiales bacterium
ATTGGGGGAATATATATGTCGGATGTTGAAGAGAAAAAGATCAGGAAGAATGAACAGCTTGAAGGTCTTCGCACTGCTTTGAACAATAGCAGAAGGAACTACGAAACAGATTCCGAGAATGTCAGGCATAATTCTCAACATATTTATGTAGGATCTCCCATAGTAGAAAGTGCATTGGAAAAGATCAATAAACTGCTCTCCGAAGGATATGTGGAGGACAGTTATGATTACGCATCCACGCTGATCAGCAATGCATTGGAGGACTAATCTATGAGCAGGATCGAATCGATCGATGAAGGATCAGTTTATGATCATAAGCCGATAACAACTGACGGCGGTAAGACATTAAGCGATAACATCGATAAGCTTATCGAATTATACAGAGGCGTTTCACAGGATTGTTTCGGAAGCGGTGATGAGAGTACTACGCATGATGCCGTTGATATGATGATCAGCGAACTGACTGATCTTAAGCATACGATCAATGGTGCAGAGGGCATTGTCGATTCACTGGTAATCCGCATCCGCGATGAGATCATCAAGGAAGAAGACAGGATAGCGAATAGTATCTGAGGGTAAGGGCAATGTTTGTAGATATCAAAAAATATCAGCTCAAGGCATATTCCGGCAGATTCGCTAAAGAGAATCCCGGTTATACCAAGTGTGATAATCGCTTAAAGGGTCAAGGAACAGCGATATCTGAGATCAACACTTGCATGTATATGATAGATAAGTTAGGCGCCAAGGTAGATGATCTGTTTACTGCGTCTGCTACGTATCTCGGAAAAGCAGCGAATAACTTTGTCGATGCCGATAATTCGAATACGGTCAAGGTAAAGAATTAAGACGCGGGACGGAATTGATCATGAGCAGATATTATGGCGACAGATATATTTATGAATTGAAATCCCAGATCCGCAAGATGCCGGAATCCATGGATGTCTCATCTTACAAGATCATCACCGGAGGAGGTCCTTCGGTCGAACCTGAGGTCATGGAACCTAGGAGATGGGCTGATACAGCTGCAGGTAAGGCTGCATCTAATATGAGAACGATAAGGGATAAGTTCAATGAACTGAATGATATTCTTACGGCCTATTATGCTCATGTTAATGAGGTCTCGGAAGAGATCTACGATACGGCATCAGATGCATATAGCATATTCAGTGATTCGCTTAAGGCACTTACTAAATTAGAGGAACTCCTCTTAAGTTCGAAAACAGTGGATGATCTGGATCAGAGCACGGTCAGTAGTATTTTCGAGCCTGTAAGAAAGAAAAGGATCGAGCAGGATTCTTATATGGTCAAGATGCTTCTTACTCAGAGGAGCGAACTTGATGAAGCGAGTAAGGAATCTTTCATCTATATGCTCGAGACGATGGGAGTTACAGGTGTAACTGATGAGGATCTTTCGACCTTCTGCGTCGTATATGATCAGCTCGCGAAAACACACGACCATGAATGGATAATGGATCATCTGGAGATGATCTTTTCGGAAAGAGCTAAGCTAAATGAGATCGCCAATATAGGAAGGTATTCATCCTCTGCTCAGAGTGCATGTATTGATGGATTCATGATGACTCTGGAGGGCAGGGACACCGACAGATTCAGATATAACTGTCTGTTTAGCAGGATCGATAAAAACGGCAAGATCGACTCGGCGAGTGCATACAGACTGCAATCATATCTCGAGAAAAAGGGTTGTGTTCTCAGCAGTTCGAAAACAAGGGAATATGCTGCATTGATCAAGGATTTTGGTAATAGAGGAATCTCTTCAGATGTATCTTACAGCAAGTATAAAATGTTGTGTGATTCACTGAGCGGCCAGTCAGTTTTGGATGCAGACGGAAAGCTGAATAGCGGAGTAGTTGATAATATCATTACAACATGTGTAAAGAGTTGTTTTTACGACGAACCAAGATATGATGAAAAATCCGGAGAAAGATTCTACAATACATTTTTGAACGGCACAACGATCGAAGACAGAGTGTCATTTCTTAACTTTTTCCAGCGACTGGAGAATGGTGAAGATATTCCTGTTCAGGAGAGAATCGATTTCACAATGGATTTCGCGATGAAATTCATTGGTTATGAAGATTGGACAGACGGCGGAAAGCACTTATCTGAAGACAAGACTCAAGAACTTGACAATCAATACTCCTATTTCGGAGCTGTTTACGGTAAGAATCAGTGGGCATGGTGTGGTGTGTTCGTAAACTGGATGCTTGAAAAAGGCGGACTGCTTGATGAAAAGGCTGTTCCGGGGATCAATCCTGAAAATGCAATGGGTAAAAGTATGGCAGCAGGTAACGGGTACAGAAATCAGTTCTGGAATGCAAACAGATATATGTCAAAGGATAAAACGCCTTGCATAGGTGATATAGTCGTTTTCAGAGAGTATTATGGAGATGAGATAAACAGATATCATGTGGCTTTTGTAGTCGGAGTTGATGATGACAAGATCTATACTCTGGAGGGCAATGCTGCTGCGCCTGTATATCATACTGATGATCATGCTGCAGAACTTGCCGAGGCGAAGGAAAAGGGCGAAAGTCTTGATGATGACGGTCATCACCAGGTCCGCTTGAAATCATATCCTCGTGATTATGAAAGGATCGGCGGTTACTGTAAGCTTGGCGGAACAGAGCAAAGCACCAGACTCATAGATGACAAGAGAGACCAGATAGCGGAAGGCTACGATTTCAGAGATATTATCATGAATTGCAAAGACGGCTTTGTGCCTGATGCTGAATAATGATCTAAAACAATATATGAATTGTCAGAACTGCTTCAAGTTAACTTGGAGCAGTTTTTTAAACTGGCATATAGTAAAGATAGTTATTGTTGAAAATGTTTTTGATTGATCCCCGCTAAATCAAAAATATGATATATATGATATAATCTTTAGAAATCATTTTTATGTGATAGAAGACTTCTAAAATGAAGAAATTAATGCTTTGCTGTGAAATGATAAAGTGAAGGAGGAAGATTAAATATGGGAAGGAATGGAAACAAAGGGTTAGGTGGTGGTCAAACAGGCTTATTAAAGTATGGTGGAGGTAATAATCCTCCTCCAGACACTCCCACACCATGTCCTCCTCCTACACCTACCCCCACCCCTACACCTACACCGGGGAGTTCTACTCCGCCTAGTAGTTCAAGTCCTTCAACAAATAATCAGACTCCATCACAACCGAGCCAACAGGACATCTGGAGACAACAATTTGTTGATTTAGGTGATGCTACACAGGCAAGTAGAGATTTATATGATGACGATGTGTATACGCTGAATAGTTATGTTGAACAAATAGATGATAAATCTCCAATAGTTGCTGCTATGAAAACTAAGATATCTAGTATATTAAATGATTCCTATTATACTCAACAATATGATTTAGCTTTGACTACCGTTAATTACTATATTGGTTTTTTTCATTAAGTGGAGGAAATATGAGCAAAATTACTTCATTGGACACAACTGAAATTAATGATTTCCCGGCCTTTTTATCTGTTAATGGAAAAGGATATAAAGTGGATTCAGCCTTAACAGATTATCTAGCACATGTATATTCTCTTGCAGGTAGTTTTTCCGAACAGGACACTAGTACTGCGCATGGTGTTTTAGATGAAATACAAATTCAAGTATCAGGACTTCAAACTCTTATTAATGAAG
>JAGCGE010000037.1 GCA_017649745.1 Clostridiales bacterium
CTTTAAAAAAGCTCCGGAGGGAATTTTCGTGGGGGCTTTTTATATTTTTACCCTGCGGTCTCAGGGGCATAACTTATAGATTAACTCCGCAGACCGGTGAACTGCGGCTCCTTTCACGAGATAGTATCAAATCTATATTTTGTGCCTCTGAGAAAGTAGGGTAAAAGTACAGTGAAAGGGGTTGAGAAGTCATGGGAAGAAAAAGAAAAGAATCTGACTCACCATCAGATCAGCAAGAATTCAGATCACAACTCAGGGGCTCCTCACCAGAAGCCATCGAGAACGAGATGATAGCGCTTGCATATTTAGAAGTTGAAAGACGAATCCGAAATCACGAAGCCTCATCACAAGAATTGGTCCACTTTCTTAAGATGGGATCAGAAAAAGAAAGACTTGAAAGAGAAAAACTAGAAGTTGAAATGGAATTGCAGAGAGTTAAAGCAGATGCTATTGAATCTGGTAAGCATATGGAGGAGCTGTACAAGAATGCCATCGAAGCAATGAAACAGTACAGCGGATCGGAGGAGTAAATGACTTACCTCACCTACCAAGAGCTCATCACTTTCAAAACTTTTGAAGAGCGATTCCAATATTTAAAACTCAATGGGCGGTGTTCTGCTGAAACTTTCGGTGGGCACCGTCTTCTTAACCAAATGTTATACCAGTCCCCGAAATGGAAAGATATTCGTCAAAGAGTAATTCTACGAGACATGGGATGTGACTTAGGAATAGGAGATAGACCATTACATAGTAACGTCACAATTCACCACTTAAATCCTATCACCATTGAACAGGTTACCAGATTCGATCCCGCGATCTTTGACATGAATAATCTGATTTGCTGTAGTCACAGTACTCATAACGCAATCCATTACGGAGGACTCGAAACGATGGTTCCAACAAATCCAATAGAAAGGAAGCCTGGGGATACTAGGCTATGGTAAGACATATGGGATACTACAACAGATCGCTTAGTCATTCTTCGGGTCCTTGGAAGAAACACAAGTATATTTCTAAAATAGGACAGGGCATAAACGCCGTGTATAAGTATTCTAAGAATAAACGCGATCACTCGGTTGATAACGAAAACGCAGAAGCGCAATACAAAATTGATCGTAATAACCGTGTAAATGAGTCCGAAAAGCAGTTCAGACGTGAAGCAAATTTAAAAGCTTTTCAGGCAGATAAAGAAAAAGAAGCTGCCGAAAAACATTTACATGATTCGATCGCGCATCCAGAACGCTTTGGCAACACTGAACGAGTAGATCGGGCTTTAGATAATTGGCGATTGGCAGATAACAGAAGCGATTCGGCTCGAAATGAAGCTAGAATTTGGAATAATCGTGCTGTGGATAGAAGCTTAGAGAACGCATATTATAAGAAAATCATAACCCAGAATAACTCTATTCTAAAAAGAGGGCAAGCTCTGATTAACAAGCTCTTTGGAAAGGGGTGATATCATGGGTGATTATTATGCAAATGCGATTAGCACTAAAGAGAACGCCCTATCCCAACACGGCATACATGGTCAAAAATGGGGTGTTCGCCGATTCCAGAATAAAGATGGGTCATTAACGGTCCAGGGCCGAAATAGACTTGTTAACAAGAAGATTAAGAATCATAAATTCTCAGATAAATCCGAAGTATCCATCAATAAGAGAAATGATGCTCTTTCGGATTTGAAAGCGCTATGGGGCATGACCGCAGTATCATCGCTTGGTGGTGCAGCCATTGGTGCAGGTGTTGGCCCAATTGGTGCTGTTGTCGGGGCTATGGTTCTGTCAACACCATATAATCTTTTAGCAGTAGGTGCGACCGCGGGTTTTGTCGCTACTGATGCTGAAGCAAAGAAAGCAAACAAGAAAGAAAAAATGTTTGCTGAAGAACGTGCTCAAAATCCTGTAGATAAGAAGACTGGTTTCCATAAGAAGACTAAGGAGATGACTCCTGATGAGGATATGGAAAGAGTAAATCCAGCGTTTAAGAACTGGGATGTAAACACTAAAAATAACTGTGTTCTCTGCACTGCATCTATGGAATTGAGACGTAGAGGTTACGATGTTCAGGCCAAAAAAGCTACTAGTGGATACGATGGAAATGAAATAATAAAAGATTGGTTCCCTGGTGCTAAACCTAAAGACTCAGAAGGTGGCCTAACTAATACCAGTCTTACGGAATACTATAAACGCAGACGAATCCCTAAGATTGATAAAGAGAATCAGGCAAAGATGATTTCAAACACTATGTCTGAAATACAGAATCAGAAGGATGGTGCAAGAGGACAGATTTGCGTAACCTGGGACGGAACTTTCTCTGGGCATTCTATTGCTTATGCAAATGAGGGTGGTAAAGTAGTAATATATGACACCCAAGCCAATGAGAAGTATGAGGATAAGGCCGCAGAGAAATACCTTAAAAAATGCTCTCAAGTCACTGTAACACGTCTTGACAATTGTGACATTAATCTTAAGTACATTAAGGAGGTAGCAGGATGATGACACCGGCTGAAGCTGCTAATAAAGTAAAACAATCAGAAGGGTATAAATGCGTAACTAAAGTCGTGGACTTTGATAGACAGCATTATGTCGTTGAAGCATTCCCGGAAGAAGGTCAGTTCGTAATGGGATATCAGACGACTTTTGGAGTAGATAAGACCACTGGTCAAGTTACTGCATTCATGCTTAATTACGGCAACAATCTTGATAAGTTTATTAAAGCTAAAAACCTTTTAGATTAAATAACACAAAGAAAGGAGGGTAAGATGGCTGCGAATACATCTATTCTTAACGACATTAAAGAAGCTGTTGGAATAGTACCTGAATATACAGTCTTTGACCAACAGTTAATCACTTGTATAAACTCAACATTCTCGACCCTCCACCAATTAGGGTATGGGCCGAGGAACGGATTTGCTATTGAGGACGCAAGCTCAAAATGGCGAGACTATGTGGCCTCGAACAGACTTAATTTCGTTAGAAGTTACGTGATCATGAAAGTACATGTAATGTTCGACCCACCCACCAGTTCTATCGCTATGGATGCTTTGAATAAACAGATAGCGGAATACGAATGGCGGATCACCTCAGAGGTTGAATGTTACGGAGAGGAGGACTAACATGAGCGATTTCGTATCTTTTGAAGAAGATATCGAAAATGGTATGGAGTATCTTAGCCATTTCGGTATTCTCGGACAAAAGCACGGTAAAAGAAACGGTCCTCCTTATCCGTTAGGATCCGGGGATCACTCTTCCGCTGAGAAAAAAGCTGCTGCTGATGCGGGAGTTAAGGTAGGACAGGACTCAGGTAAGGGTTCGATCGATAATGTAAAGAAACCCAAACCGAAGAAACCTCTTACTGAGGAAGAGAAACGAGAACGCGCGATCGAAGCCTATAAGAAGGGTGATAAACGTAAGATTACCAAGTATATGGAAACGATGTCAACTGACGAGCTCGCAGACGCCAAACGAAGAGTCGAATTAAGAGAAGCATTGGATAAGAAGGACGATAAGTCTAAACAAGATGCTATTAACTCCGGCGATATCGAGAAAGTAAGAGCTATAGCCAGTAAATTAACCGCTACCGAATTGGAAGAGGCCATGAAAAAGGTTAGTCTCACAGAGAAACTAAACCATGTAGATCCTCCTCCAACCGTAATGGATCGCATTCAGTCCGTTTCTGAAAAACTTGGCACGTTTAAAGCCGGTGCTGAAAAAACAATTGAGGCGTATAACGTAGTTGCTACTGTCATGAACTCTATTAATAAAGACGGAGACAGTAAGTGGCCTATTATTGACAAAAGTAATAATACAGTTGTCAAGACCATTACCGAAGACGTCTCTAGAGAAGTTAAAGAGACAGCAAAACAAAAATACGAACGCGAAGCTCGAGAGGAACTCGACAAGAAGAAGGCATACTACAAGGCCGAAAGAGAGTTCGAGGATTATGTTGCTAAAGAAGCAGCTAAACGGGATAAGAAGAATAAGGGTAACGACAGCGACGCTAAAGACAACTCAGATAAGAACACCACTTCTGAAGGCGCTGCTCAAAATGACTCAAAATCTGAGTCCCCTAACAAACCTTCTCTAAGGGAAGCTTTAGCCGCTCGTAATCTGAAAGCTGAAAGAGCACCGGCGTTGAACACTGACCATGAGTACATTAAGAAGGAAGGCGAAGGTGAGGATGCTAAGTATTACTACAAATCTGAAACTCCTCCTAATGTTACTAAGGCCACATTCAATACTAAAATAAGTGGCTCCGACATTGACTACGATGACGTGGTCCCTGATTCTGCGAAACAGGTTATGAATCAGGCTCGTATGGATAGGGTCAATGCTGAGCTAGATTTCGATGATTTATACGATTACGCAATGAGGCATTCGGAGGTTTAACATGCTATCCAATACCGCAACACCAAAATACTACGGTAAGTTCCGAACAGACGTGTTGCTAGGGTTGATTAGAGTTAACGAGTACGTCTCTATGGAGATGAATCGTATCGATTACCTTATTGCTAACCCAGACTTCTACTATGACGATCAAGCAGTTGAGGGCTGGATAAGATTCTGTGAAAAGGAGCTTACACTAACAGACGGATCCGACTTCCATATGCTGGATTCGTTTAAAGTCTGGGGCGAAGAGATCTTTGGTTGGTATTACTATGAGGAACAGAAAGTCTGGGATCCGAATGGTAAGGGTGGTGGTAAAGGCTGCTACATCAAAAAGAAGTATAAACGAAGGCTTACATCAAAGCAGTATCTCATCGTTGGACGAGGTGCTGCTAAAACTTTGTATGACACTTGTATACACGCGTACTTCTTAAACGTTGATACCTCTACAACCAAACAATTAGCTACCGCTCCAACAATAAGACAAAGTGAAGAAGTTCTGTTCCCTTTCAAAACAGCTATAGCCAGATCACGTGGTGACTTATTTAAGTTCCTTACAGAGGGTTCCATTCCGAACACTACAGGTAACAGTAAGGACCGTGTGAAGCTGGCTTCTACAAAGAAGGGAATACAGAACTTTATTACTAACTCACTACTCGAGACTGTCCCCATGAGTATAGACAAGCTACAGGGACGTCGAGATAAGGTGGCGACAGTAGACGAATGGCTCTCTTGTGACATACGAGAGGACCCTATTGGTGCGATAGAGCAGGGATCATCTAAGGTGCCTGGCTATCTGATAGTCGCTACATCATCTGAGGGTACGGTACGTAACGGTGTCGGTGACACGATCAAAATGGAGCTGATGAAGATCCTAAAAGGCGAATACTATGCTCCTTATGTTTCGATCTGGTGGTATAAGCTGGATGAACTTGAGGAGGTCGGTATGCCTGAGATGTGGGTAAAAGCCAATCCGAACATCGGAAAGACCGTAACTTACGAAGCGTATCAAAGAGATGTAGAAAGAGCAGAACAAGCCCCTGAAGCTAGGAATGATATTTTGGCTAAGAGGTTTGGAATCCCTATGGAAGGTTACACATACTTCTTCACTTACGAAGAAACTGAACCGCACAGGCACCAGGATTTCTGGCAGATGCCGTGCGCACTTGGTGCTGACCTTTCACAAGGCGGTGACTTCTGTTCATTCGTGTTCTTCTTCCCTATGACGAACGGGTGCTTTGGAATAAAGACCCTAAACTATATTTCAGACTTTACGTTACAAAAACTTCCAGGAGCTATGCGAGCTAAGTATGAAGAATTCATAAAGGAAGGATCTCTAATAATCATGGAAGGCACAATCCTAGACATGATGGAAGTATACGAAGATCTAGACAACCATATAGCACAAACCGGCTATGATGTTAGATGCTTTGGATATGATCCATACAATGCTAAGGAGTTTGTTAACCGTTGGGTATTGGAGAATGGTGAGTTTGGAGTGGAAAAAGTCATACAGGGTGCAAGAACCGAATCCGTACCACTTACGGAATTAAAGAAGTTGGCATCAGAACGTATGTTGATCTTCGATCAGGAATTGATGAAGTTCACTATGGGAAACGCCATAACTATCGAAGACACCAATGGTAACAAGAAACTACTGAAGAAGCGCTATGAGGCCAAGATCGATGCTGTTGCAGCTATGATGGACGCATTAGTAGCTTACAAACTTAATAAGGATGCTTTTGAGTAAGGAGGCATAAATGAAATACTATGGCGTAGAACATTACGGTAATGCCTTGGCTCATAGAGCGAAATATGGCACAGCCGACAGTACTAGTAATGAAAAAGGTGCTGATAACAAGAAAAACAATACCTCTGAATACAACCACGACTACTACATGCGCAATAAGAGTAAATGGCAGGACAACGATTCGGGTTCTTCGTCTAGTGGATCTAAAGAGTCTGATGAGGATAAAGCGTCTGATGAGGATAAAGAGTTCGACGTTGATGCTGCAGCTAGAGATGTAATACGTGGGATGTATGGAAATGGCGCTGAACGTAAGGCAGCTCTTGGCGATGATTAC
>JAGCGE010000038.1 GCA_017649745.1 Clostridiales bacterium
AGGATCAAGGCCTAGTACTTCACAGATCTTGGAAGTAGCTTCACTTACTGGGATCTTAGCCTCATCGAGCGTAATTCCGATACCTGAGAAATGAGCCATTTCATAAGAAGCGCCATATACTCCGCCTTCAGTAACATCATGCATAAGATTAACTGAGGAATAGTAAAATCCCCTCTCATCTTTTAGAAAATCACTGTTGATAATTCCACCTGCGATCTCACCTTCGTTAACGACTGAAATCAACTGATTATAAGATGAAGCCTCATTAATAAGATCCTCAGAAACCTTACCCTGAAGTTTTGATCTATGCTCAATGGAAGCAATATAACTTCCTTCTATACCACATGTCTTGGTAAGAATAAGTTTATCGCCTACTTTAGCTTTTCCAAAAGGTACAGGATGAGATTTATCAATAATACCAAAAGCAGTAGTGATAACTACAAAATCTTTAACTGTATCATTGACTTCAGTATGACCACCGACAATATCTACACCAAGTTTAGATGCTTCACGAGAAGCCTGATCAACAATGGAAGTAATGTCCTCTTCATTAGCTGAAGGAGGCGCGATAATAACGAACAGAATACCAGAAGGTCTGATACCGCAGGAAGCTATATCATTACAAGAAACATGAATAGCAAGAGTTCCCGACTGCTTACCTCCGGCTGTTATAGGATCTGAAGAAGATACAAGGATCTTATCTCCAAGATTAAGCCAAGCGCAGTCAGCACCGATACTCGCACCAACCAATGTTGACGGAGATATCTTAGGTAATCTGTTCAGTACTAATTCCTGAAGTTGTTCGTTAGTAAGTTTTCCGGTTTTCATATTATGATCGTCTCAATACCCTTAAGGCCGTCCTCTACCATCTGTTCGATGTTAAGGTTCTGTTCTGCCTCAATGATATCATCTCTGTTAGGATGTGTCTTCGGGTGTTTAGCAACAAATACCGTACAACAATCCTCATATGGAAGGATCGATGTCTCAAAAGCACCGATCTTACGGCTGATCTCACATGTAGCTTCCTTATCAAGACCGATAAGTGGTCTAAAGATAGGAAGATCAACTACTTCGTTTGTAAACTGAATAGCTTCTAGTGTCTGGCTTGCGACCTGACCTAATGATTCACCTGTGATAAGGCAACCGCAGCCGTTTTCATTAGCAAGTCTTTCAGCTATCTGAAGCATTACACGTCTCATTGTAACAGTAAGCATATCCTGTCTGCTGTTCTTATACATATCGAGCTGTATCTGAGTAAAGTTAACAACGTGAAGTTTAAGTCTTCCGGAGAAACGAGATACGATCTTAGCAAGATCGATAACCTTCTCTTTAGCACGATCACTGGTATAAGGGAAAGAATGGAAATATACAGCTTCGAGCATCATTCCGCGGCTAGCCATCATGTAACCAGCTACAGGACTATCGATACCGCCTGATAAAAGGAGCATTCCCTTACCTGCTGTTCCTACAGGAAGACCTCTGTGACCCATGACTTTTCCTGCATAAACATAGCAAAAATCACGAACCTCAACATTAAAGATAAAGTCAGGCTTATTGACGTCAACTTTCAGACAATCAAAATTCTCAAGGAGATAACCACCGATCTCATTTGAGATCTCAGGTGAAGTCATTGGAAAATGCTTGTTTCCACGCTTAGACTCAACCTTGAACGTATGATGATCAGGATAAAGCTTAAGATATTCTTTCATGTACTCAACAGCATTTTGACGGATCTCATCAATACCGCCTTCAAACTTACGTGCAAGACTTGCTGAAACAATACCGAATACCTGTACAACTGCATTTAAGATCTCTGCAGCAGTCTCTTCATTCTTGAAATAAGGGTTATCATCACCTTCACAAGGTTCGATCCAGATACGGCTCTGGCTCTGATAGATATTGAGCTTACCAAAATTCTTGAGTCTGTACTTAAGATTATTCTTAAGCTTAGATTCGAAATTACCTCTGTTAAGACCTTTAAGTGTGACTTCACCCATACGGGCAAGGATTACATTATTACTCATACTAACCTCTTTATCTGAGAGCAAAAAGCTCATAAATCTCGTCGATCTTCTCTATAAAGATCTTTGCTTCTTCCATAGTATTAAATCTCGAAAAACTTAAACGAACCGCATTAGTTGCAAGTTTTCTGTCGACGCCCATTGCTTCAAGAACATAACTGATCTTCTTTGTTTTCGATGAGCATGCAGATATAGTAGAAACATATATATTATATCTTTCAAGGCAATGAAGCATAGTCTCAGATTCAAAGCCATCGAAAGAGACGTTCAAAACATAAGGAAGTGCATCTTCCGGTGAAAGGATCGTAGCCTTACGCTTAGACAGTTCTTCTCTTAAGTATTCATTGATCTTCTTTACCTCAGAATAATGCTCTTCGATATCCTCCTGAGATTTCTTAAGTGCCAAAGCTGTTGCTCTGTATAGATAAACACTCTCAGTACCTGAACGAACGCCGTTTTGCTGTCCGCCGCCAAGGATATAAGGATCGATCTTTATACCATTTTTTACATATAAGAAACCTGAACCTTTAAGTCCGTGGAACTTATGAGCAGAAAAAGATGCCAGATCAACTTTAAGTTCTTTAAGATTAAGCTTGATCTTACCTGCTGCCTGAACAAAATCAACATATAATGCTGTGTTTCTGTTCTTCTGATCACGTATCTCTACGATCTCGTTTAACGGAAGTATTGCACCTGTCTCATTATTTACATGAGTAAAGCACATAAGAGTCGTATCAGCATCGATAGCTTCAGAAAGCTCATTAAGATCAGGCTTACCGGTCTTATCTACATTAATGTATTTAACGGTATAGCCTTCATTAGCAAAACGTTCAAGAACAGAAAGAGTAGCACGATGCTCTGTCTTTGTTGAAATGATCGTTCTTCCGTTTCTTTTATTTCTTCTGAGAAAACCTGTAATAGCCGTATTGGCACTTTCAGTTGCACATGAAGTAAAAACAAGCTCCTGCTCTCTTACAAAGAGGCATGAAGCTATGTCTTCTTTTGCATTTATATATGCCTTATAAGCAGCTGTTCCGAGTTCGTGAAGTGAACCCGGGTTACCCCAGAGTTCATCACTCTTAAGATCTTGTGCTACGAGCTCGGCAACTTCAGCCAAAGGCTTGGTTGTTGCACTATTATCAAAATAGATCATACATTAAGTTCTACTTCTGTAACCTTAAGATCATCAGCGTGTGACTTAAGGATTGGTCTTATAGCTTCATTAAGGAATGTATCAACCTGCTCAGGGCATCTACCAATGTAAAGCTTAGGATCGAGCATCTTATTGAGATCTTCCTCTGTAAGACCAAATGCCGGATCCTTAACGATTCTTGAAAGAAGGTCATTTGGCTTACCTTCATTCTTAACTACAGAACCAGCTTCCATGGAGTAAACACGGATCTTCTCGTGAAGTTCCTGTCTGTCTCCGCCCTTCTTAACTGCTTCCATCATGATGTTCTCTGTAGCCATGAATGGGAGTTCGTCCATGATGTGCTTGTTGATCATATTAGGATATACAACAAGTCCAGAAGCTACGTTAGCATAGATACCAAGAATAGCATCAACTGCAAGGAATGCTTCCGGTACAGAGATACGCTTATTAGCTGAGTCATCAAGTGTTCTCTCGAACCACTGCTCAGCAGCTGTCATTGCAGGATTCAAAACATCTGCGATAACATAACGTGAAAGAGATGCGATACGCTCTGAACGCATTGGGTTTCTCTTATAAGCCATAGCAGAAGAACCGATCTGTGTCTTCTCGAATGGCTCTTCGATCTCCTTAAGATGCTGGAGAAGTCTGATATCATTACTGAACTTATGAGCACTCTGAGCAATAGAAGCAAGTGCATTCAATACTCTGGAGTCTACCTTACGGGAATATGTCTGACCTGATACATAGTATGAAGTCTCAAAGCCCATCTTGTTTGCGATCTTCTTATCAAGTTCAACACACTTGTTGTGGTCGCCGTTGAAAAGATCCAAGAAAGAAGCCTGTGTACCAGTTGTACCCTTACAACCAAGAAGCTTCATGGAATCCAATACCTGCTCAACTTCCTCAAGATCGAACATGAGATCCTGGAGCCAAAGTGTTGCTCTCTTACCTACTGTAACGAGCTGTGCAGGCTGGAAATGTGTGAATCCCAATGTAGGAAGAGCCTTGTACTCATCAGCAAAATTAGCAAGAAGATCCATACATACAACGAGACGCTTTCTGATCAATGTCAAAGCCTCGCGCATGATGATCATATCTGTGTTATCACCAACATAACATGATGTTGCACCCAAGTGGATGATACCCTTAGCATTAGGGCACTGAACACCATAAGCATGAACATGAGCCATAACATCATGACGGCGGATCTTCTCTTCAGCTGCAGCTACATCATAATTGATATCTTCTGCATTAGCCTTAAGTTCAGCGATCTGCTCATCTGTAATATCAAGACCCAATTCTTTCTCTGATTCAGCAAGTGCGATCCAAAGTCTTCTCCATGTCTTGAACTTCTTGTCAGGAGAAAAGATGTACTGCATCTCTTTACTTGCATATCTGGAATTAAGCGGACTTACATATGTATCGTTACTCATCTTCAAGCCTCCAATAATTTATTCACTGCAGAAAGTTTAGCACATAAAGTAAATACTTTAACAGCCTTTTCGATATCTTCCAAAGATGGGAAGCTTGGTGCGAATCTTATATTGGAATCCTGAGGATCATTACCATATGGATAAGTAGCACCTGCAGGTGTAAGTGCAACACCAAGATCCTTACACATAGCAACTGTTGCTTTTGCTGTACCAGGAAGAACGAATACGCTTACGAAGAAACCTCCCTTAGGCTCATGCCAGTTGCAGATACCTGTATCGCCGAGTTCTTTCTTCAAAACGTTAATTGTCATCTCGAACTTAGGACGAAGGATATCAGCATGCTTGCTCATTCTTTCCTTAATAGCGTTAAGATCAGGGAACATTACAGAGTGAGCGAGCTGGTTAACCTTGTTGCTGCAGATTGCCTGAATACCGATAGTCTTAACAGCTGCTTCCATATTTGCTGTGTTACAAGCCATGCAAGCAAGACCTGAACCTGCAAATGAGATCTTAGATGTAGAAGCGAACTCATATACTCTGTTGGCATTGCCATACTTCTCACAAAGAGCGAGCATATCAGGAACACTTCCCTGTGTAGCCTCATCATCATAGAGATGATGTACAACATAAGCGTTATCCCAGAAAAGTCTGAAATCCTTAGCTCCTGTCTTCATAGAAGCCAAACGCTCACATGTCTCTTTTGAATATACGATTCCGTCAGGATTGCTATATACAGGAATAGACCACATACCAAGAACCTTAGGATCCTTAACAAGTTCCTCAACGATATCCATGTCAGGACCATTTGGTGTCATAGGAACAGCAATAAGTTCAAAACCAAGTTTCTCAGTTACCTTGAAATGTCTGTCATAACCAGGTGTTGGGCAAAGCCACTTTCTTCCTTCTACCTGGAACCATGGCTTATCAGAATCGATCTCACCGAAAGCACAAGCTCTCATAAGTGTATCGAACATCATGTTAAGGCTTGATGCATTACCAATGAAAATGTTCTCTGCTTTAGTATCAAGGATCTGAGCGAAAAGTTCCTTTGTTTCAGGAAGGCCTGTAGGAAGTCCGTAATTACGGCAATCAACTCCTGCCTTAGTCTTAAATGAAGTCTTCTCTTCAAGACCTTCAAAAAGCTTATTGCTTAATGAGAGCTGTTCAGGAGCCGGATTTCCTCTCATCATATTGAGATTCAAACCCATATCCTTGTAGTCTGAATATTCTTTTTCCAATTCGATCTTAAGCGCATTAAGTTCGTCTTTAGACATGTCTTTAAAGGCCTTCATTTGTGATAATCCTCCATAATTTTGAGAAAACGTAAAATCAAAATTGCATTTTGGCGCATCAAACGCTTTAATTTCCTCGATTATTATAATAATAATGCAATTTATATTCAACGAAATTTCAGGTTTTGGAGTTTTTTCTACACTTTAGTTAAATATATGAATATTTATGGTATTTATAGCAACACAATCTACAAATCATATCTCGATCATATCGATAGAACAGGGCTCTTTCTTGTCATTCATCACGACAGATATCGCCCAGAATTCAATATTCATATCATAGGCTCTTAGATGTCTTATCAGATATCTGGAGGTCTTATATATCTTCCCCTTCTTAGATTTTGTAATAAACACTTCCGGAGGACCATATGTACCGATATGATCGACCTTTCTGGTCTTAACCTCGATTATATAAAGTGTTCCGTTCTTCTTGGCTGCAATATCGATCTCACCGACATTATGAACCTCATAATTCCTGATAAGGATCTTATAACCGTTATTTCTGAGATATTCACAAGCCAGTTCTTCGCCGAGCTTACCTGAACTGTTATCCATACTGTCACCTCGCCTTTTCGATGATCATATATCGAAAAAGACTTGATAAAAGCGACAAAAAAAACAAATCACCGACAAACGGGATCAATCATCATCGGATTTCATCAGATTATTGATAGCACTGATCAGAAGGCGTCTCGGCTCGAAACAATCCTTATTGTTTGCTTGTCCGAGGAAATAGCTGTAGGTCTTGCCTTTATAGTTTATGAGGAGCATTGAATCTTCATCTCCGTTGTAACTAGGGAGATTTTTGGAATGCATCCTTATCGAGACAATATAATCCTTTTCAAATTCCCGGCCGTTTATATTGATGCTGGTTCCGTCAACGACTATGACTCTAGGCATACTAAAAACTCGTTTAAAGAAAACGACTGTCATTATTACTCCGCATATGAGAGCAACGATCGAAAGAGGTCTTAATACCTTAAGCATTGCGATATTCAGACCCTTATCATCACCAACCGGGAAAAAGGAAAACGCATATCCTAGAGTCGGAAATCCAAGCATCATTATGCCTTTAACATAAAAAGATTTTATGATGGAATTGATGGGAAACTTGATTATCGTTCTACCATAAGTCTGTTTTCTCATCTTCTTCATGATATGGTCACTTACCAAAGATGAGATCGCACTATAGTATTCATTCAATCTGGCCATCATCGACTTACGTAATCTAAAGTAATTCGGACTCCATGAAGGACCGGAATTATACATATGAAGGATCTTTCCGTCTTTGCTCTTTACATATAGCCTTCTCGAAAAGAACGGGAAATACTTAAAGAGCCACGAATCTTCAGTAAATACCAGATTACGGATTTCTTTGAACTCAAAAAAGTCATCATTTATCTTAACACCTGACAGATCAATAGTGATCCTATGAAGTGGCTTCTTAAAGGAAGTGATAAATCGTATTAAGCCCAATACCCAAAACGGTAAAAGCCAAAAACCGAAAACAGCTAAAAACATCCAGATCTCTAGTTTCAAGAAATAATAAGAACCCAGCAACAAACAGAGCACGATAAAAGAAACAACGAGCGATATAAGCTCTTGCCATATCATTTTCTTTGCGCCGAAAACTAAAGTGAATGTCTTACCTTCCATAAAATAAATAAAACTGCTTCGGTTGAAGCAGTTTTACAGGAATTACTTTCTGATTCCAAGCTTTGCGATAACTGCACGGTAGCGCTCGATATCGATCTTTGCAAGATAATCGAGAAGTCCTCTTCTCTTACCAACCATCATGAGAAGTCCTCTTCTGGAGTGGTGGTCACCCTTGTGAGTCTTAAGGTGCTCTGTGAGGTGGTTGATCCTGTATGTGAGAAGTGCAATCTGTACTTCTGGGGATCCTGTGTCGCCCTCTTTAAGAGCATACTCTTTGATGATTGAAGCCTTGTCAAAATCAGCCATTTTAAAATTCCTCCGTTAAATTAGAATAAACCTTCGACAGAGTAATAGGTTCGGAAGTGTTCCTAAAACTATGTTCGAGGTAGCTTGAGAATAATATCACAACAAAAATGGGATGTAAACCTCTTAGCCGTCTTTTCTTATAGAAAGATAGCCTTTTTTAACACCATAATCAGGATCACTGCAAAATTTCGTGATATCGATGTCGTTCGGAGGTCTCTTATTGGCAACAAGTTCATGCCAAGTATCTCTGCCGTTGATCTTTGAAAGGTACATTGCCTGGTCAGCAAGATCGACATGGTTCTGCAAAGTCAAAAGCTCTTTTGCATCGTACAACGGATATGCTACAAATCCGACAGAACATGTGATCTGTCTGGTCTCACCGGTAACATCTGAATGAATGGAAATGTTATTTCTAAATGCGTTATTGATTGCTTTTGCTGTCCTTGAGAAATCATATGGGAACTTAGCTGAAGCGATAACGAGGAACTCCTCACCACCATTACGTATAACAACACCGACATCACCTAAAAGACGACGAAGTGTTGAACCGACCTGTCTTAAGACCTCATCACCAGCAGCGTGACCAAAGTCATCGTTAACGAGCTTAAAGTGATCGATATCTATAAGGAAAACAGCGAAAACATCCGTACTGTATGTTTTCGGAGCCCCCGTAATAGGATGCGCCATAAGCTGAGTATTCATATAGTTAATGAGAACTTGAGAGAAATATTTACGGTTAAAGCAACCTGTAAGTTCATCAAGATATTTCTCGGAAGCAGCCGTATCAACATAACTCTGGACCATATCGATCCATGTCTCTTCTTTACCGAGAGTAGCAAAAGGTTTGGAAAGCTTACCTGAAAGAAGATAATCTGTCATCTCTCCCCTGTTAATATTACGCATCTGAAGAATAAGCGACTTAACAGGCTTAGTGATCATATTATCGTAGAGGAGCACCATAAGAAATGTAATAACAAGTGTCTGTGCGAACACGTGAAGGATAATAGCAAGCAAGAGTGCAAGCTGCACTTTGTCCATATCCCACATGAGAAGGAACGGATCCATCTCAGCCAATATACAGAAAAAAAGGTATACAACAATATCAACTAATGAAGTTGCAATAAAAGAAACAACAGTTATGAATACGGCAGCCTCGGACTTGTTGTCCCACTTACCGACTCTCATAACTCTTGCAAGGTATCTTGTAAAACGCTTTTTTAAACTTGATTGACTTTTTGTGCTCATAATGATAATTCCTTGCTAAACTCGATAATTATATCATTATGATGTAGAAAGTGTAAATCAAATATACTTGTTATATTAGCTGTTTGCCCACATATAGCAATAAGCTTGGGTTCTAGAAGCAAATAATTCCAAATCTAACAGATTTTTTACTTCTTCCTTTGTATACCAAGCAGCCTCTATCTCTTCCTCATCAGAAGTGCTCGGAGCAAATTCACCTTCAGCTATACCGATAGCTACAACAGATGTTTCATTAGTAACACCAACTGCACTATAAGACTTCGGAAGAACTGATTCGATCTTGATCAATGACAGACCCGTCTCCTCCCAGAGTTCTCTTTTAGCAGACGTTTCAACAGACTCGCCCGGATCAATAAGTCCTGCTGGAAAATTGAATACGCTCTTTCCGACAGCTAATCTGAATTCCTTATTTAATAAGATCTTCGAGTGATCAGGCGAATGCATGATAAGGACTACAGCATCTACTCTGTCCTTTGTAAGATCGTCATAAGTTACCATTTCCTTATCTCGGCTGATCATCTCATAAACTTTTGTATTACCGAGTTCTGTCTTATATGTGATGTTATATCCGGAAATAAACTTTCCCTGATATGTCTTATCTATACCAATAAACTTCATCAGAATTTCTTTCCTCTCTTTGGTTCCTGCTCACGAAGTCTCTTGTATTTATCTCTTTCTTTCTTGTAGCCCATTCTCTTCTCGAAAACATCAGGTGTTGCAACTGAATAACCGAAGAAACCAAGCTTCTCACCAAGGATAAAATACTCACCGTGGTTATAGGCGACAAGTTTAGCTTTATCAAGACAGAGTCTTCCACTCTCATCTGTAAGATAGGAATCTGCTTTTACACCGACTATCTCAGCGATAAACATATCGTGAGATCCTAATTCCTTTATCTCCTTAACCTTACAAAAGATGTTTACAGGACTTTCAGCAATATAATAAGCATGATCAAGGCATTCAGCCTTTACTGCAGTAAGTCCGCAGGAGGCAAACTTATCTTCATCGCTTCCGGATCTAACTCCGCAATAATCACAATTCTTTGCAAGAGCCTTATTTACCAAGTTAATTACGAACTCACCAGTTTCCTTGATAAGTTCATATGAATGTCTGCTTTTTCGAATAGAAACAGATACCATCGGAGGCTCTGAATTGATGGTTCCTGCCCAAGCAACAGTAATAATATTAGGTCTTTGTGAAGCCTCTTTCGGATCTTTACCTGCTGATGAGATCATAACTACAGGTACGGGATTAAGTATTGTTGAGATCCCGATATCAGTCTTTTCATGTTTAGCCATAATGATTCTCCTATAATAAAGTCATAAATATAGATTCGTGCTGTAAAAGGAAATCCTTCATATCAACGCCTAAAGAATATCCTACAAGCTTACCGTCCTTACCGATAACTCTGTGACACGGAACAAGAACCGGAACGGGATTATCACCTAAAGCTGCACCAACAGCTCTAGTGAGTTTCCTTGCTTCTTTCTTATCAGAAGTAAGTCTTTGAGCAATCTCCTCATAACTAACTGTACTTCCGTACGGAATGTTCCTGATCTCATTCCAGACATTAATCTGAAATTCGGTACCAACATTGTATTTTACATTAATATCGAAAGAATCTCTCTTTTTAAGGAAATATTCATATAATTCATTTACCGCTTTTGAAAGCTCGGAAGGCAGTAACGAATTATCAAGATCATAATACTCATTAGAATTTTTCGGAAGGAAACAACCGTCATCGTCAAGAAGGCCTAATCTTCTGGCAACACTTACAGTAAAAGCATCTTGCGGCTTATCACCGTATCTGTAGAGCGTGAGTCTGTCGACATAATCATTGTTTCCGTAAACACAGACAACACCTCTTTGAAAAGCAACAAATCCGACATTGTATCCCGTAAATTCAGATGCAGTAATATAGAAAAGTCCCGCATCTTCATAGTTACCGTTTTCGAGAGGAATCTCATCTTCAAGGACTGCATTTTGCATCATTCCTACCTTGATCGCAGCTTCCTCGATCATATGATCATTAACATCTATGACTAGATTTATCTTATGGAAATTCTTATCAATGAACGAGTGATAAAACAGTGTCTCGAGTATCTCATAATACTTATCTGTATCCTGTGAAAAGAATATGTTGAGCATAAATATCTTCGCACACATACTCATAGGAACAAACAGAGAAAAAGCAAGGAATTTATCAGACTCGTCAAGGATGATATAAGAATATCTGGTGTTATCAGCGATTATGAGTCTTATCGTACTTTCTATGTCAGCCAACTTACCCGAGAAAACCCCTGCTCCTTTGAGTAAAGAAGCATCATTGATATGAAGTCTTCTGAGTTTTAAGCCATCAGTTCTCATAGATATCACTCAAAGAAATAATATATGATTCATCGGTATCCTGTAATTCATTATAACAAGCAAAAAGCTTAGATTCGATAGTATTGCACAGCTTATTGTCTATAACGTTAGGAGTATAGACAGCTTCAGGCATCATATTCTCATAGACTGAAACAATGTATCCGAATTGCGGATCAGAGATCTTCTGATCCCATACTTCTGATGAATAGACCAAAGGCAGATAGCCAAGCTTCGGCTCGAGTCTGTTGATCAAAAAAA
>JAGCGE010000039.1 GCA_017649745.1 Clostridiales bacterium
GAGCAACCGTACGATCGAACTTCCGCAATTTCTCTGTGACGAGATGCAAGATTACTTTGATTCGATCTACAAACTCGACAACAACAGCCGGCTCTTTCCTTTCAGCAAGTATTTTCTTCTTCACGAGATGGATCGGGGAGCGAAAGCGGCCGGCGTGAAGCGGATCCGGATCCATGATCTGAGACATTCGAGTTGTGCGCTTCTGATCGAACTCGGGTATTCGCCGATTCAGATTGCCGAAAGATTGGGTCACGAATGCAGCACCGTTACAGAGCGGTATTCACATTTGTATCCGTCGGTACAGAGAAAAATGGCCGACAAACTAAACGAAACCTTTTTGACACCGAGGGAGGCATGAACATGGGAAAGTATTTCGGAAATACCAAGAAGCAGAAGCTGTCTGTGAAGAAGAAAAAGAACGAAAACAACCGGCGCAGAAAAGTCATCGTGAACTTTCGGGTCAGCCCATGCGAGAAGGAATTGATCGATGCCCGCATAGCTCAATCCGGACTGATGCGATCGACATATTTCATCGAGAGCTGTCTCTACCAGAAGGTTCTTGTAAAAGGAAACATCCGCTCCTTCTCGGCTATCAGAGTGACACTTCAGGAGTTATCCGAAAAGATCGAACAGAATCCCGATCTGACACAACTGGATCCGGCCGATGCGGAGCGGATCAGGATCATCCTTCAGATGATCGATTATCTATTCGAAGGGAGGTGAGAACATGGCACAGAAATCGTATGAAGAACGTATTGCGGAGCTTCAAAAGAAACAGGAACAACTCGAAGCACAGAAGCGGGCGCTTCAGAAAAAGCAGTCTGAAGAGGATCGCAAGAAGCGCACCAGACGACTGATCGAACTTGGAGGAATCGTGGAGTCGGTGCTCGGAAGGCCGACCACCGACGAAGATAAAATCCGGCTTCTGAATTTCCTGAACCGACAGGAGAAGAACGGATGTTTCTTCACCAAAGCGATGAACGAACAGATCCCCGGAGGTGAGAAAAGTGTTGAAGGTTAAGAGAACCCTCCCCAATTCCCTTAACTTGTTAAGGGCGCACTTATATGTGGGCGGAGCCCACATCCAAGCGCGCTCTCCGAGGGGGGCTTATGCAGCCAGCACCAAAGGACTTTGTCCTTGTGGAATCCTACAAGGACGCTTCGCTCCTTGACCTGGACCAAGTTTCACTTGGATGGAGTCCTGCGGACGGCGCTTAATCTCGCAACAGCACATCACAAGAAAGGAGGCATGCTTTATGTCAATATACCATTGCTCGATAAAGATCATCAGCCGTGCGGGTGGCCGATCCGCTGTGGCTTCTGCTGCATACAGATCCGGCGAGAAGCTGTATAACGGCGAGACCGGCATGACACGCGACTTTACCCGTAAGGGCGGAGTCATCATGAGCGAGATCCTTCTTCCGGAAAATGCACCGGAGCGGTTTTCGAACCGTGAGGTTCTGTGGAATGAAGTCCAGCAGATCGAAAAGAGATCGGATGCACAATTCGCACGTGAGATCGAAGTCGCTCTTCCATCTGAAATGGCAAGAGAGGATCAGATCGAATGTATCCGGAGTTATATCCGGGACAACTTTGTTTCTGAGGGCATGATCGCAGACTGGGCACTTCATGACAAGGGAGACGGAAATCCTCATGCACACATCCTGCTGACGCTCCGCGGGATTGATGAACATGAGAAGTGGCTTCAGAAACAGAAGACGGTTTTTGCTAACAGTAGAGATGAAAAAGGACGACCGGTCTATGATCCGTCTCTTCCGTCCTATGATCCGAAAAACAAAGAAAAGACTTCGAAGTATCGGATACCGCAACTGGACAAAGACGGGAACCAGAAAGTCCGTATCCGGGAAGGAAAAGGAACCGAATACCTGTGGGAAAAGATTTCGATTCCCGCGAATGACTGGAATGAACACACGAAGGCAGAACAGTGGAGAGCATCCTGGGCAGAACACTGTAACAGATATCTCAAACCGGAACAGATGATCGATCACAGAAGTTATGAAAGACAGGGAATAGAAAAGGAACCCACGATCCACGAGGGAGTCGTGGCAAGACAGATGGAAAAAGAAGGAAAGAACGCAGAAAGGTGTCAGATCAACCGTGAGATCCGGGAACGGAATTCGATACGGGAACAGATAAGAAAGATAGCATCGGAGATCACGAAACTGGTCGCCGAGAAAGTGAGGAACATATATGAACGATATAAAGAACTTAGAAGAACTATTGGAAATCCTGAAGGCTCAGGAAGAGATGCAGGAGATCCTGGAAAAGCAGCAGGCGGAAATCGAGGAACTCTATCAGATAAAGAATTCCTTGGAAGAGCAGCTGGAAGAATCACTGCAATTAAACGAGCAACTCACGAAGCAGAACAGGAAATTGCAGGAACAGATACACGAATTGCAAAACTAAGAGAAGCGATACACGAAAAGGAGGTAAAGATCCATGAACGATTCAGAAAACTACAAGACAGAAGATCTTCTCGACATGATGGAGAAGATGCAGGACCAACTGGGAGCACAGATACAGAAATACTCCGATGCACTCGAGACGATATCGAGTCTTTCCTCGGAGAACTTGAAGCTCAGGAACGAGCTTCAGAGGAAAAGCGATACCATAGTCTCCTTGAACGGAAAGATCGAGACGCTGAGCAAGAGCGATCTCAATCTGAAGAAGAGCAAGGAGATACTCGAAGCAGGGATGAAAGCCAAGAGCGAAGCCGAGGCTATGAGATCAGCCTGTGAGGAAGAGAGAAAAACTCTTAATGAGAAAAAGTCAGAACTGGATGCTCGGGAGAGGAAAGAAAGCAGTTGCGAAGCCAACCTCTCCCGAGAGATCACTACAAAAGCTGAAGAAATCACAAAAGAAAAGAGAGAGAGCCTCGAACAAGAGTATAAGAAACGCAGAAATGAGATGGAAAGCAGTTACGAAAAAAGAGAATCTCTTCTTTCCAACCAATATAAGAAAATGACCGTAGCACACAAGGCCGAATTCACGGCCTTGCTACTCTACGGTCTGATATCCACAGTGATGCAGGTCCTGACTACACCAATAATAGTCGAAGAGTTTATTTCTTTCTTCCGCGGCTTGTGGAATGGAGTGACAGGTTATTTCCACCTTGCGAATAACGCAGGGAAGGGTATGGCCAGTATTGCAGACTATATCTCCAATCCTTCCGCTTCCACGATTCTACACGGACTCCTGTATATAGTCGTGGCCGGAACGATAATCGGAGTAGCCGGACTCGGAATACTCTACATTGGTTTCGCATATTGGGACTATTTGCATGAAAGTCTATGGGACAGATATACGGTGATTGCCATTGTTGTGATTCTTGCCGTTACGCTCTTTCTTTCGGAAGAGTTCTCAAGCATGCTACCACTAAATCTACTTCTGATTCAGATACTGGTGTTCCTTGTATATTCAGGAGTAAGAGCGTGGATACATCACAAGAAAGAGACTGAGAACTAATTACAGAAAAATCATTTCAGTTATGATTCTAGAAACTCTCTTGACAAGTAATTAAGAGATGTTTTTTATAGAATATGACGATGGTTTTATGGGGGTAGACATGTTTCGAATAGCGCTTTGTGATGACAACCGGTCTTTTTTGGAATATGAAAGTGTTGTAATTTACGGCCATTTGACAGAGAAAGATGTGCTTTGTCAATGTGATACTTTTATATCTGGGGAGGAACTTCTGGCAAAGGGCATACTTATCAAGAATTATGATTTGTTCATTTTGGACTATGATATGGATGGACTTACCGGATTTGAAGCCGCACGGAAAATATACGAAATATATCCTGACGCAAAGATAGCTTTTGCAACCAATTACTATGACTTTACCCGAGAAGGTTATAGGTATAACGCGGTACGATATCTTGTCAAGCAGGAGAAAACATTTGAATCTGAACTAAAAGAGTGCGTGGATCTTCTTTTTGAAAAGGAGCCTAAGAAAACAATCGTTATAGAATTACGCGATGGAAATAAAGAACTTAATATCGATGAAATAGTGTATATTAGAAGTGATAAGCATTATATCAGGTTTTTCATCAAAGACAGGGATTCGACATATTTTGAGCGGCGATGCAGCCTCGATGACATCCAAGCAGAATTACCTCAATACTTCGTCAGAATTCATCAACGGTTCATAATCAATCTTAAGTACGTAGATAACATTCAGCGATATGAGTTAACAATACCGAAGAGTGATGGCAAACCGTTAAAGTTTCCGATTTCGAGAAATAGATACGATGATGTTAATGAGAAGTATTGTTTGATGAAGGGAAAGTTCTAAATGATCTACAGCATTATAAATACAGTTGGATATGTTATTTTGGCTCAAATATTCTGCTCGGCCTTTATTGAGCGAGAAGAGATGTCTGCATTCTTTAGTGGAATGACTACGATTCTCTGGATAATTCTGGGATCTGCTGTTTCTATTCTTTTTGAAGAAGTGCTGGTTATTCGAATCATTTTAGCTATTATGCTTAACATTCTGTTCTTTTTGATTCTCTATAAAAAGAACAGATTAGTGAAGACCTTAGCTGTTGCAATATTATTCTATGTGACGGGATTGTCCTGCGAGATTCTTGTGGTTGCTATTCACAAGTATTTTGATCCTGAATTAAAGATTGAAAAACTGATGGATAGCGAAATATACGTGTACATGGGTGTTGTAAGCCAGTTTATTGAACTTATCGTTGTTTTTATCATTCGGAAAATCTTCCGCAAAGTGAGAACTGCCAAAATAGAATCGAAATTATGGATGATCTATACTATTTTCCCTCTGTATTCTGTAAGCTTAGTTGTCCTGTTAGGGTATAGCTTTGATGGTCCCATCAGTTTTTCTCAAGCCAATGCGTTTACATATATAGCGAGTTCACTTTTGCTGATAAACCTGTTCATATATTGGTTTATACAGCAAGAATCGAGACGAGCTCTTGATGTGCAGAAAAATGATATTGAAATAGCTCATGCTGAGGGTATTGTTCAGTTATACGACCAAATAACTAAAGAACGCGATGTTCTGGGGAAACGGGAACATGAATTTAAGAATACAATTTCTGCGCTTCAGGGGCTATATGCTAATAAGCAATATGACAAAATGGGGGAGATTCTCGGTGTTCAGAATACCGAACTGATCAACAATACCAATGTGTTTGAAACAGGAAACCGGCTGATAAACACGATTCTTAATACGAAATATGTTGAGGCAAGGGAAAAAGACATCACTTTTAGGTTTGTTATTAATGATCTCTCAAAGTTGATAATCGCAGATCGAGATTGTATAGTGATTCTTTCTAATATGCTCAACAATGCTATCGAAGCCGCTGAGAAATGCCCTGAGGGACACAGAATCCTATTCGTCAAAGCAGTAATTGAGGGCGGTAAGTTTATCTTTGCTTGTCGGAATTCGTACATAAATGACCTCGATCCGGAAATGAGAAGCAAAAAGAAAGATGTAGTGTCTCATGGGTATGGGATAGAGAACGTAAAAGAAGCAGTAAATCGTAATAAAGGAAGTTGTATCTTTAGTAAAGAGGGACAGGAATTTGTTGCAGTAGTTATTCTCCCGATAGGATAACTACAGGCAGTAACTAGTCTCTCTAGAAATGCATATAAATTAGTATAATTCCGGCTAAACCATCCCGGATTAGTGCAGTACTTGCCAAAATTTGACCATACTTGCCAAATACTGTTTTTGCTATTCATTTCATCAAAATCATGTGCTATACAGTACTTAGATTTAGATGAAAGGAGAAGCAAATGGAGCAGGTTGCGACGAAAATAGTGACCAAGATGGTGTCAGCCGATTTGATATCAGAAGAAGAATCTGATCTTTATAACTATGGTGTTCAGGTTATACTCGAAAAGGTCATTTCCTATGCCATCTTTTTTGTGTTGGCTATGATTATGCACAAGCTCTTGGAAATCTTACTATTCTTCGTTTCCTTCTCAATTCTCAGGAAGTATAGTGGCGGTATCCATTGCAAGACCTTTAAGTCTTGTTTGATTATTTCTGCCCTTGTGTCTTTTTCTGGTATGATGCTTCTGCCGATTGTTGAACATAACAAATTATTATATCAAGGGGGGGTTGTGATGTCAATAGTTGTTTTGATTATTCTTGGCTCCATCAACAACCCCAATATAGATTGGAGCGATTGCGAGTATAGAAGTGCGAGAAGACTAGCCAGAACAATAGCAATTTTTGAATTGTCGGTTTTGCTCTTGTTGGCAGTCTTGAATACCCCAATCAGAATTCGGTTCTTTATCAGCTACGGAATCGTTGTTTGTGCGATTTCGATGCTGTTAGAAATACGAAAGAGAGGGGGTATAGCATATGAAGAGTGCAGAGAGACAGATCTTGAAGGCGGTGAAAGCAGCTGCAAAGAAGCAGACTGATCCGAAGATTCCGGGATGTTTGATTCTTTATCACCAGCCGAAAAGACCGAAGAAGTAAGAAGTGGACAAACTGAATAGATGTTAAAAACTCTATTACAGTATTATCCGACAGAAAGAAACTATGGTATCTCGATTCCGGATAGAGTACCAAGGTTTCTCTTTGGAGGATTATCAAAAAGAAGTGTGTTAGTCATGTCAAAACAATAAAGGAGGAAAACAGTATGAAAAAGAAATGGTTGAGTATTCTTTGTGCTATGATCATCGTTTGCAGCGCGATGGGAACCGTCAGTGCAGGATCTCCACATGATTCTTCAAGCACTTTTTTGCGAGGACTTCATATTCCTACACTGTCTTACACGATCAGCAGTAAAATAGGCTGCAGTTATTCATTCGGTGCGGCTGGCCCTGACAGTTTTGACTGTAGTGGTCTAGTATGGTACACCTACTACTTGCAAGATGGCATCCCGTTGGGAAGCACGCATGGTTCAGCGGAGATCGCACAGTACTTGAACGGGAAAGGGGCAAGTTGTACAAGCTCCTCGTTAATGGGTTATGACTTGATTTTTTATGACCTTAGTACGAGTAACGATAATAAATTCCTCAAAATAGATCACGTTGCTATCTATATAAACGATTCCAACGGTGTGCTTGCTGAAGCCAGACCCTCTTATGGAGTGGTATACTCCTCTTATCGACGCAATCAGAGTAAAGAGGTCTTTTATGCAGATCCGTTTGTCACATAAAAGAATTATGTAGTATGGGAGTAAGAGAGGAGGTTTCAGAATGTCAAGATTTCGGAAAACGATAATCTCCATATTGATACTGGGAGTTCTTCTGGGATCGTCATGCAAAAAAACGAGCAGAAAACCTGTTGAGGAATCCTCCTTTCTTTCTCCTTATTACTCGACAGAGAATACAATTCTTTCTATTCCTCACGAAGTTGATGCGGGTTTCTCCGGGAATCTGATGTTTGTTCAGACATATTATGAGTCCGAATCGTATCTGAAAGCTCATCGAGAGCAATGCATTCCGAAATTTGGTGATAAAGCAGATACCCAGTACTCTTATCTCCCTTTCGATGAACAGGGAGAAGTGTTGACGCCGGAGAATAATCTTCTGGTACTAAATGACAATGGAGAAACCACGAAATCATACGATCTAAATAAAGAATGCGGAACTTCGGATTCTTATCGTCGTATGCTTTGCTGTGAGGATGGCTGCTGGGTATTGAGCCGTAAGGCTGATGCCGTTTTTGGCATTATAGAGTATGATCTGGATCTGATTCACCCGGAAGATGGCGTGAAGAAACATGTTGTATTAGATTTGAATCCGGCGGAAGTTAATATTCTGGGTTTAGCAGCATATAAAGATGATCAAGTAGCGCTTTCCTGCTGGAAGCAGAACGCAAGGTTGATTCTGATTGACGAAGCAGGACATATAGAGAAAGAGATAGATCTCCCTGAAAGAGTGGAATCCAACGCTGTTTATTTCAAGGGACAGTGGACTTGCATCGGTTGCGGAGAATCGGGAGAAACTATTCTCTTCAGTTATGATGAGGGGAAAAGCCGATGGGAAGAAACTCCTGTTGAATTACCGGTATACAGAACAATCATGGTTCGTGGAGAAAAACTCTTCGGAATCAATTCGCGTGGGATTGCTCAGATAAACGTGAAGACCCCGACAACGCTCTTATGGGAAGATGTTTCTGTATGGGGGACGGTTCAAGACATTAAAATCCTCGAGAATGGAAAGTTAGATTTAGTTACCCGACCTTTGAGTGAGGATATAATTGTCAGGTATCGATTGAGTCCGGCAGAGAAAAAGAATCTTCAGAGCAAGGAAGAATTTGTTATTGCAGGATATGATCTTGAGAATAGCTGTGTGAATCAGCTGATTCAGGAGATGAGTATTCGACATCCGGAAATCAAGTTTGTCTTGCGAGACTACAAAGACGAAATCAATGCGACAGAAGAAAACTGGGTTCAGGCAAAAAAAGAGATTTCTACAATAATGAGTCTGGATCTGGCCAATGGAACCGCACCGGATATGTACTATGATCTTTATGATGATTTTGCATTGGATGAGATGGGAAGACTTGGATATCTTAAAGATCTTGAACCAGTGATTTCAAAACTCAACAATGACGATTATTTCGTTGACAAAATCACATTGGGAGAAGAGACTCCGTATTGTGCCTGTCTCTACTTCGATGTAATTGGTTTCTGTGCATCAGATAAATATGTGCAGAATCCGTATACATGGACTTATGATGACTTCTATAAGAGTGCGGAGAATTATGATGATCTTTCCGGGATCCAGAGTATCTTTTCGAAGCAGTATCTGTTGAAACATGCAGTAATGGCACAGATCGATAAGTTTATCAAGGATGGAAAAGCATACTTTACCGGAGATGATTTCCTTAAACTATTAAAGTGGACAAAAGACATCGGATGCAGAAGTAACTGGGATGATTATGTCTCTCCGGATCTGGATAATGGATACTATATGCTGGATTGGGCAGATATCACTTCACTGGGATCTGTGTTTATGTATCAGGATCATGTCATAGTCGGTTTCCCGAACGAGAATGGATCACTTCATGTAGTTCCTTATTGCCTGTTAGCGATTTCAGCTACCACATCAAAAACAGATCTGGCATATGAAATTATAGAATATGCTTTGGGTGAGGATTTTCAGTCGAAGAATTATCAATTGCAAAGTGGTATCTCAGTGAATTGCAAGTGCTGTGAACAGCGGATGGAGAAGGATTATGCAACATATTCAGAAGTGGATAGCAATAGTATGCGATTCAGTAAAGAGGAATACTACGAAATGTTTAATACTCTGATCAGAAGAGCAGATCGCTACTTGCACGGAAGTCAATCGATTGTTGATATTTGCCTCGAGGAAGCATCGGCATATTATTCCGGTGATATATCTGCGGAACATGCAGCTGAATTGATACAAAGTCGCGTAACCCTATATTTGCAGGAATCTAAATGATTTTTCGGAGGTGAATAAAATGAAAAAGGTAAATGCCGCATTGATAGTTGTAATTGTATCTCTTGCAGCAATGACAATCGGATGCCAATCATCCAAGAAAGATAAAGAATCCGGTAGCGAGCCATCTGAAACGTCTATTTCCTTAACAGAAGAATCTTCATCAGCAGAGACTGAAGATGCAAAGACTTCTAGTTCGGAGGACACTTCTGCTACTACGGAATCTACAACTGAGAATACGAAGATATCTTCTGAGACCTTGGAGAGCAGCTTGCTGATCAAAAATGCCGAAGAAATGGAGGCAGCCTTTCTGGAGGCTTGTAAAGATTCCATTGAACCGGTAATAGAAAAGGATCCGACCGAGAAAAACACGATACGATCCTATGGCACTAATACGGTACATATATTATTCCGAGTCCATACTGATGCTGATGCTGCCCGAGCTGCTATTTGCGAAACAATAAGCTACGGTGGCTGGTATGAAGAAGACTGTGTTGTAAAAGAGATCAAGATAGATGAGGCTCCGCTATTCCTTCAGGCATTCTATTGCAAGACGCCCGATGGCGCAGATATGCTGTTTGTCTTAGGATACAACGATACGGTTTCCTTCGCGATGGAAGGCCATGATACCGCTCATGTCGAGAATATAGAAAAGATTCTTATCGCTATGGGGATTGATCTTAAGTCAATGTAATGATAGGAGATAGAATAATGAAACGGAAGCTATGTGGAGTTGTTCTTTCTGTAGTTACACTTTTCAGTATATCGTCATGTTCAGTCCACAATACTGCCAGTGATATGACTACAGAGACGGCTATCACCGGATCAATGCAAAGTGAAATAGAAAGACAAGTTTCTCAAGAAATAGGTGATAGATTACACGGTTCCCTTTTTGTTGAGATTCCGTATGAGGAAAGCTATAGTCAAATTGAAGTGAGCACTTCCAAAGCAATATACAAGAGTAAAGAAACTCGTATTGAATGTAATATTATTAATCATAACAGGGGACATGGGTTCTGGTTTTGCTGGATACCGTTTGTTGAGAGAAGAGAAAGAAGTGAGTGGAAGCCCGTAGAGTTCAAAAGGGAGTTTCTTGAAGGAAGTTGCGATTACTATGCGTTTTGTGCTATTCCCGATTATCCTGATAGTGAATTCTCTACCATGGTGCTGTTAGATACTGAAAAAGCATATAAGGATAAATATCTGCCCGAAGGACAATACCGATTTAAGGTCTATGTGGGAAAGGAGATTTTTTATGCGGAATTTGAAATCAAGGATTAGCAGATCCTTCGTACTAGTTGTAGCCTGCGTACTTATATCATCACTTGGGTTTTCGAAAGTACATGCAGAAGAAGACGAATGCCACGACTCGAATGCTGATGTATTTGAAATGTTGTCATATGACGCCAAAACAGGCAGCACCTATATTAGCTACTTTAAAAATGTGGTTAAAGATCCTGATGTAGAGCTTGTATCACCGGCTAACTGTGACGTTCCGATTGAGAATCAACAATTGAGATCTCCAACACCACTATCTCATGTTAGCAATGCAAATATCTCACCATATTACAATGTAGTGATGTGCCGTAATGGGTTTGATATTGATAATAATGGTGTAATTGAAACATGGACCATAACCTCTGGTGCATTTGTATACAACGATCTGGTTTTTACATGTGCACATGGTATTTATTGGTACGCGCAATCCAAAACGGCAAATGTGGTACAAGTATATAAAGCACTCAACTCTTCAAGTCTTCCAAATACATATTATTCTTTGTCAGGATGGCATATACCAACACAGTTCACCTCAAGTGCAGATTCTGACTATGATTGGGCAGTTTTAGTTACTTCCTCTACAACGAGCACGTGGTTTGGTTACGGATATGCAAGTAATATATCCAATAAGTCAGTTAATTCCGCAGGTTATGTTGATCAGCCTTCATATTATTATCTTATGCAAGAGAGTCCGGGAACGATGAGTAGTACTTCTTCGTATAGGTTTTCAAGTACAATGTACACAATTGGTGGACGTAGTGGATCAGCAGCATTTGATAGTAATGGAATCGTGTGGGGCGAGCTGCAAAGTCATATCAGTGGATATTATGGTTATGGTTGCCTTGTGACCAGTCAGGTCTATAGCGTTTTAGAAGCATTGAAATAATGATATGATGCAATGCTGTAATTGCGTGGAAGAATGAACCATATTAATCCTTGGGAAATTTAGTATATTATATATTAATTGATATACTTAAGGAGTTATCAAGTTATATGAATAGAAACGTGCATAAGGCGCATATTTGTATTTTTGTTATCGATTTTAGTAAGCTTTCTCTAATAGCTTGATCTATTATTTGACTTTGGTTGCTTACGACTATATAATTTGGTCGTAAGCTAAGTCGTAAGTGAAATCGTATGATCATAGGGGAAGAACATGGCAATTCCAATCACAATAGAAAAGCTATTATCTGAAAACATTGTTGAATGGGCGAGAATAGAGTTTAAAGAAGGGTGGAATCCGGATACAACCCTGAAAACCATAAGTGCATTTGCAAATGATATAGATAACTGGGGTGGCGGTTATATTGTTGTAGGTGCAAAAGAGAAAGATGGGAAGGTTGTAAGACCAGTAAAAGGGATATCACCAGATTCTGTGGATAAAATACAAAAGGATATTCTTAGATATTGCAAATATCTAAGACCTGTATATATACCGCAAACGGAACCGGTGTGGTTTGATGGGAAACTACTTCTATTAATTTGGTGTCCAGGCGGATATGAAAGACCATATGCATGCCCTAAGTCACCGGATATGAAGAACAGTGAGAAAATATACTATATTCGCAAGTTATCCAGCACGATTGAAGCTACTGATTTAGATGTTAAGGAGTTAATGTCGTTAACACATAACGTCCCGTTTGATGATCGTATTAATCCCAAAGCTGAAATGAAGGATCTAAAGTACCCGATCATTAGAAATTACCTGCAGAATGTAAACAGTAGCTTAATTAACGACATTGATAACCTGGATACGGTTCAAATCGCAAAGGATTTACGAATTGCAGATGGGCCAACGGAATACTATAAGCCATTGAATGTCGGATTACTTTTCTTCAATGATCACCCGGAGTCCTATTTTCCATATTGCCAAATAGAGGTAGTTAATATCCCTGATCCAACAGGCCAAGGCATGGAAGAACGCATTTTCACAGGACCTATAGATCAACAGTTACGCGATGCTCTTGCCTACATAAAGAACAATGTAATTGCAGAGAAAATATTTAAGATCGCAGGACAGGCGGAAGCTGTAAGAGTAAAGAACTATAGTTATGAGGCGATTGAGGAATTCTTATCAAATGCTATATATCATAAATCTTATCAGATCCATGAACCTGTTACAGTAAGAATAGAAACAGATAAGATCGAAATTACTAGCACCCCGGGACCGGACAGATCTATTACGGATGATGATATCCGAAATTATCAAATGAGAACGAGAAGATACAGAAATAGAAGAATAGGCGATTTCCTCAAAGAATTGCATCTTGTAGAAGGAAGGAACACGGGTATTCCTACTGCTATAAGAGCAATAAAGGAAAATGGTTCTCCGTTACCATTGCTGCTTACCGACGAAGAACGATCTTTTTTCTCTGTAATCATTCCAATACACGAAGCGTTTATGCAAGAAAAGAATATTCAGAATAATTCTGATGCTGGTGTTGACAAGATGGTGCAAAAACGCAGATCGAAAGACCAGATCAAAGCACTAATACTAGAAGAGTTGTCAAAGGAAAGTGTATCGACTAATGAGTTATACAAGAGATTAGGTTATTCCGGTAACGCCTCTAAAACATTTAGGGAATGTGTAGAGGAATTGATTGCCGAAGAGAAAGTGAGGTATGCTACTGAATCATTAAGAGATTCAAGCAATACATTAATAATGTACAGAAGTATTTGAGTTAACTTAGGATATTATTGTGGTAAGTATTAAGTAACAATAACCAAGTGATGGATAAGGAGGTTATAAATGGGGTATTTACAAGAATATATTGACAAAAACTTTACGCCAAAGGATTTGCTGGCGGAGCTTCAACGTTTGGTTGAGAAATACAATGAGGTTACAGGAAGATACATATTTTTGTATGTTGCGGCTATGTTTAAACATATCCCTGGTATTTCTATGGAAGAAGAAGATTTCTATATTATCAGAGATATGCTTCAATCTGTAAGCGATTATTCTGAGATAGATGTCTATATTGAAACTCCAGGAGGTAATGGTGTCACTGCAGAACAGATTGCTAAGTTTTTACACAGTAAATTTGAAAAGGTTAATTTTGTTATCAGTGGGGAAGCTAAAAGCGCAGGAACAATTTTGGCGATGGCAGGTAACGAAATATTTATGACTGAAACGGGAAGTTTGGGTCCGATAGATGCGCAGGTTTCCATAGGAAGAACCGTTGTTTCCGCTTATGATTATATGGAATGGATCAACAATAAAATGAAAGAAGCTGTAAAGACTGGAAGGCTAAATCCTGTTGATGCAACAATGATTGCTCAGATTACACCAGGAGAAATCCAGCTAGTAAATCATTCATTGGAATTCGCAAAGGATTTAGTGAAACAGTGGCTATATGAGTACAAATTCAAAGGGTGGACGACAACAGAAACAAAACATGAAGTTGTGACGGACGGTATGAAGAGAACTCGTGCGGATGAAGTAGCTGCGGAATTAACAAATCACTCTCGATGGCGAACCCATGGACGATCATTGGGGATTGAGGATTTGAAATCGATAGGAATTAAAGTTATAAATCTCGAAGGAGACCCACTTGCTGAAATTGTATATAGAATACAGTTTGTGTGCAAATTGCTCCAAGAAACAACATCAAATTACAAATTATTTTATAGTAAAGATGAGAAAATCCTTAAAAACGCAGTTGCGGCCAACATTCACAATAACCAAGCAAGCGGGGGTTTAAGAGGTATCCCCAAGGACGCAAAAGTGATTCATGTGGAAGTAACGTGCAATAAATGTGGTCGTAAACATAGGTTTTTCAAAAAACTTGTTGATAATGATGATTTGGATAGCGATATGGAAAAACAGAATATAAAGCCGCTTCCTAAGGATGATAGGTTTATTTGTGAATGTGAGAATGTAATTGACTTAAAAGCGGTGAAAAACGAAATTGATATGTTGCCAAAAGAAGAGTAATATTATATACACTTCATGAATGGAGGTTGAGCTATGGAAAAGATTAAGTTGGATAAAACCGAAGCCGTGGTTACCTTTCTGAAGGATACTAAAGAAGGAAAGTATGCAATGTTGGAACCTGCAATTGTCGAAATACCGAGAACCTCGACATCTCGAGATGATTATCTGGAAGAAGATGAAATAACCATTTTGTATAGTGTAACGAACCAGCTATAATAGGTGCAAAAGACAGGTAGTGTTCTTTGACAACTGAATAGACATCTTGTAACACAAATAGGTGTACAAGGATTCTCTATTCAAGTAATCCATCCAGGACGCCTTGATGCGTAGGTGGGACAGGGAAAAGAATGTTCCCAAAATGTTCCCAAGAAGTTCGAAAACGGCGCAGAATGATAAGAATGGATGGATTATACAACTATATGTTGTGTATGCTTTTCGTGGGAGAACCCATATATAGCTGCCTGCATAGAACTCGAATAAACGAGGCGGCTCCTATCAGGTAAATAGCAGTTATAACAGACATTGGTTCAATAAGTGGTACCGTTTCGGTATGAACTACCTGATTTGTAACAACAAGATCAGCAGGTGTTGCTTTTTCTATGGTTACTAATGCGCTTCCCGTTTGCGGTCTGATCGGAATAAGAAATCCGGCTATAACAACAAGCCAGGAATAGTATCCGGATTGACGGAGATTGTTTGTTATAAAGAATCCGCGAGACTATCAGGTAGATTACAGCAACTATGGACATGTTCATTGAGCAAATGAGAATATTAAGCATTGCACACCTCACATATCATTAAGCCAATTCTTGAGATCATTAATATCTTCATCAGATATTTCCCCGTCACTATATAAGGCCTTTACAAACCCAGACATCTTATTTGCGCCGAATCTGCTTTTCAGAGATTCAGCTTCGATATTCATGTACTGAGACTCACTTACAACAGCATAATATCCACGTTCTTTGCCGTTCTTTTCAGATCGCAGAAAGCCTTTCTTTTCTAGCCTGCCGAGCATAGTCATGACGGTTTGCTGTTTCCAATCGCGGTCTGGCAGATCTCTGCTTAAAACTACCGTAAGAGCAGGAGAAGTTACGGGCTGTTCGATATGCCAAATAGCCTTCATAATCTCAAACTCCGCATCAGGTAGTTTTTTCATAGCAACATGAACCTCATAAATTACATTTGTAGTTTATGTTCATAATAAGTCTATATATCAGTGTTGTCAATCTGAAATATGAGAAAACGACAGCATTTAATATATATGTGAGATATAGCACTGTTAGTTGAAAAAGTGAGATAAAAGGATAAAGAGACAGCTTGTTTTATCTGGCGGAATTGTCAGTAAATTTGCGTTGACCGCTAAATAAAACGGGTTTATAATATGTTTATGATAGGACGAAATAATGAAATAAAAGAATTAAATAGACTCTATGACAGCAAGAAAGCAGAACTTGTTGCCATATACGGGCGCCGTCGTGTAGGGAAAACTTTCTTAGTTGACGAGGTCTTCGAGGGACGAATCACTTTTCGTCATGCAGGTCTGTCACCTGTGGAGACGAAAAAGGGTGCGTTGGGAATGCAACTTAAGAACTTTTATAATTCCCTTTTGGATCATGGGATGAAGAAAAGCCGTATTCCCGGCAGTTGGCTTGATGCTTTTTTCATGCTTGAACAATTCCTGAAGGAGAAGGATACCGGTGAACGCCAGCTTGTTTTTCTTGACGAGCTTCCTTGGCTCGATACACCAAGATCCGGATTTATAACTGCTTTTGAATCTTTTTGGAATAATTGGGCTTGTCACAGAAAGAATCTGATGGTTGTCGTATGTGGCAGTGCGAATTCTTGGATTCTCGATAATCTGATCAACAATCACGGTGGATTATATAATCGAGTTACGTATGAGATAAAACTTTCCCCTTTCACACTTACGGAGTGTGAGGAATTCTTTGAGAGCCAAGGAATAAAGATTACCAGATATGATATCGTCCAGAGCTATATGATTATTGGTGGTATTCCGTATTACATGGGATATTTTGAAAAAGGAAAAAGCTTGGCTCAGAATATTGATCGTTTATTCTTTGCCAAAGACTCGAAACTTAAAGACGAATATGATCGACTTTTCACATCAGCATTCAGCAAGCCGGAACTTATAAAAAGTATTGTCGAATTTCTTTCAAAGAGAAACGCAGGATATACAAGAGAAGATATTTTGCAAGGATTGAAGATAACGGACGGAGGATCATTATCGAAACATCTTAACGCATTGATCGCAAGTGATTACATCGTTAAGTATCAGCCATTCGGGATGAGCAAGAAATGTGAGTATTACCGATTAACAGATCCGTTTTGTTTATTCTATCTTCAATTTAGAAATAAGATCAATGGAGCGGATGAGACTTTTTGGCAAAAGGGATTATCGAGTGGTCAGATTGTATCATGGCGCGGCTTTGCTTTTGAGAAGGTTTGTTTTAACCATGTAAAGCAGATAAAGCGTGCCCTTGAAGTAGGCGGTGTTTTATCGACGGAATCTGCTTGGTCTATCAAGGATGATGATCAGGAAGGGACGCAGATAGATCTTCTTATATCCAGAAAAGATAATGTTTTGAATATGTGTGAGATCAAATACCTCGGTGATGATTTTGCGGTGGACAAAGACTATTACAGAACAATCCTGAGAAGGCAGGAGATATTGACAAAGAAAGTATCTCCGAAGATTGCAATCCACAGCACTTTGATTACTACATTCGGACTAAAAAATAATGAATATGGTGGTGTTTTTACCAATGTGGTGACCATGAATGATTTATTTGAGAAGTGAGATGAAGTTGATTTATTTGGCGGAATATAAAAAAACGAACGGGATTCCGCTGGATAAAAAGCGAGTGTATTATCGTTAGATAAGAGAATGGCATGGAGGTAAGAATGCTTGAATGTAGAATAATCAATGGCCATCCGTGGTCAATAGGATGCGGGGATCCTAATCCATCAAAGAGAGGCGAGGATGCTGCCTTGATGTCTGATCTACCAGTGGAGATTCAACACAAAGTGTCTGATTGGATATTTGGAAAACTGTGGAAACGCAATACTCCCAATTATGATCATGATAGTTATGAGCTTATGAGTTGTTATCATTGATAAAATCAGTGATAACAACAAGCTGATAACAAATTGATAACACCAGTTCGGATACCCGATAGACACAGGATATTAGAACGCAAATAGAATCAATAAGTATCAAGACTCTTATACAAAACAAGTTAGGATTAGTTTTAACTTGACGAACTCGAATAATGAAAAAACGCTTGAAATGCCCTAAAACAGGGCGTTTCATTTTTTAAAGCCACCAAAAAGCCACTAAATTTCGAACTCATATATTTTGGAGACAGTAGCAGAACCATATTCAATTAATGGATCTGTAGCATAAAAAGTTATCAAGAGAACCTTACCCGGATGATATAATTATCTTGTCTGAGGGAGTGATCCCTTAGTCGAGATAATTAACAGAATACATGCTGTTGAGGAGTGAATGGAAATGTGTGTAGTGTGTGATAACATTCAATTAACTAAATGGTTTGCTTCTCCAAAAGAATACATGCAGTGCCTGAACTACATTCAAAAGCTTCTGGATTCCGGTGACTTTGAGATGGAATCGCAGACGTGTGATTTGGATAAGGTCAAAAATGATAATGGCTACTGGGTTGATGATCTAATTGCACACACAATAAGGTGCAGGCACTGTGGACAGGCTTATACGTGTAGCGTAGATACATATCATGGAAACGGTCGTTTCAGAGAAGGTCGCTAGTATTGCAAATCTGCAGTAAAATGAACAACAATTCATCATATAAAGGTTGAGATGACAATGGATAAAGATCTGGAAGAGATGTTCAAGGAATTCGAATTTAATGAGAAATCAGAAGAAATGATTTCGGAAGTCAATGGTATGAAACTACCTGATGACTACCTTGGTTTCATTAGTGAGCACAATGGCGGTGAAGGTCCTCTGGGGCAAAATAATTACGGTCGCTTCTATAAATTGGAAGAACTCGAGGAGATCAATGAGGCATACGATGTAAAGAACTCTTGGCCTGGATATATAGTAATAGGCGGTATAGACGATACGCTTTGGGCCTATAATCCGGAGAAGAAGATATACTGTCAGATTGACAGCATGAATATGGATGAGGATACATACTATACGATTTCAAACAGTTTTGAAGAATTCCTCATCAATATGGATAAGGAACTAGCAGACTGATATATAAGCAGGATAGACAACTAAATCAGGATTATATTCAGGGGAGGAATATATGAAATAGTGTACTCTGCAGTTATCCTAATGAAAACAAAGATGCGTTGAATTAATAGACCGAAAAATTAACAGTAAAAATGATCGAGGACCTTATAAGAGATGGAAGAAGTTTACTTGTCAATTTGCTGCGATGTTTTTTATGTAGCAGATAAGAATGTCGTCCTGGTTCACTGGAAAAAATATTGTGAGCTGGAACAGTACAGAGAGCCCCTTATGAAGGCGCTTCAGGTAATCAATGCTCACAGAGGGTGTAATTATGTCGCTGATACAAGGGACGGCTTTGAAGATAATCCCCTTGATACAAAATGGGTGGCAGAATACTTTATGCCTAAGGCAAAAGAGTACGGATGCAGTATTATATATTTTATTATTGACAAGGATAATTCATTGAAAGAAGAACTTGAAGAACAGGAAAAGGATGCTTCTTCCATACTCGTGTTCAGATATATATACGGGATCGATGAAGTGGAACGATAAATAATCAGTTTTATAGACGATGACAAATCGAAATTTGTAGGTGAAAAGAATGGGGAATTGTGATTGGTGCAACCTGTCTGAAGAAGAAAAACAGTTTCAGTTATACGAAAGTAAATCGTGGTCTGTTTTCCTTTCAGATGAACAGGATTATATTGGACGATGTATTTTGGTCTTGAAGCGTCACTGCGGTTCAATGTCA
>JAGCGE010000040.1 GCA_017649745.1 Clostridiales bacterium
ATCTTTGTTCCGCCAATATCCAAACATACGGAATACTTTTCAGACTTAGCCATGGATTACCTCCTTTTTAAGCACCTATCATGCCGGGCTTAGCTTTACCAGTCCCCTCATCTTTAGCAGAACCTACTGCTGCACCCTTTTTCTTCTTAAGGATAAGCTCAGGTTCTTTCTTATCAGTAATACACTCTTTCGAGATGATGCACTTAGATACATCTTTTCGAGAAGGAATATCATACATGATATCTCTCATGACAGCTTCGATAATGGATCTTAATCCTCTAGCACCTGTCTTAAGCTCGATAGCCTTCTTAGCGATCTCAGTAGCAGCTTCATCTGTAAACTCAAGTTCAACTCCGTCAAGCTTAAGCATCTTCTTATACTGCTTGAAAAGAGCATTCTTAGGTTCCTTGAGGATCGATACGAGTGAAGCTTCATCAAGCTTATCAAGAGCTACTACAACAGGAACACGTCCCATAAACTCAGGAATAAGACCGAACTTCATGAGATCCTGAGGAAGAACATCATGGAAATGAGCACCGGAGAATATATCCTGCTTGGACTGAACCTCAACACCGAAGCCGTATGACTTAACTGCAGTTCTGTCTGTAATGATCTTCTCGAGACCGTCGAAAGCACCGCCGCAGATAAAGAGGATATTAGTTGTATCGATCTGGATACACTCTTCGTTAGGATGCTTTCTTCCACCCTTAGGAGGTACTGAAGCAATAGTACTCTCAAGGATCTTAAGAAGTGCCTGCTGAACGCCCTCACCGCTTACATCACGTGTGATGGATACGTTCTCTGATTTCTTGGAGATCTTATCGATCTCATCGATATATATGATACCTGTCTGAGCACGATCGATATCGTAATCAGCAGCCATGATCAACTTAAGAAGGATATTCTCAACATCTTCACCTACATAACCTGCTTCAGTAAGAGATGTAGCATCAGCAACAGCAAAAGGTACATCGAGGATCCTTGCAAGTGTCTGAGCGATATATGTCTTACCGCATCCTGTAGGACCTAAAAGAAGGATATTACTCTTCTGAACCTCAACATCATCCAACGGATCAGCATCTGCGAAAACTCTCTTGTAGTGGTTATATACTGCAACTGAAAGAGAGATCTTAGCATCATCCTGGCCTACAACATACTGATCAAGCTTCTCCTTGATCTCCTTAGGAGTGATGAGCTTACTCGGTCTGGATCTTCTGATCTTATCTCTCTTCTGCATTCTCTCTTCTTCGGTAATGATACCGTGAGCCGTCTTGATACAGTCAATACAGATGTAGCAATTAACTCCCGAGAACAACCTCGGTACTTCATATTCCGATCTTCCGCAGAAAGAGCAAGTTAAAATCTCAGGTCTGTTTCCATCAAATGTGTCGGACATAATTATCTCCTTATTCTCATATAGTCATAGTATTTTATCATAAAAATAAATAAATACTATTAATAGGCAAAAAAATACGGCGGGTGTTACCCGCCGTATGAATTGATCTGAATTACTCTTCAGAAGCTTCCTCAGTCTTCTTTGTAGACTTCTTAGCTGTTGTCTTCTTTGTTGTCTTCTTCTCTTCAGACTCCTCAGCGTCATCAGCCTTCTTTGTTGTCTTCTTAGCAGTTGTCTTCTTAGCTGCAGGCTTCTTCTCAGCCTTCTTCTCTGTGTCTTCAGCCTTAGGTTCTGTCTTAACAGCCTTCTCAGCAAGAGCCTCAACTGTCTTTCTTGTGATGATGGACTCCTTCAAGTACTCGCTGTTCTTACCGATAGCATTCTCAACATCTTCTTTCTTCATGTTGTATGCCTTAGCGATTGTCTCGAGCTCGTTGTTGTAATCATCATCAGTAGCCTCGATCTTCATCTCCTTGGAGATAGCCTCGAGTACGAGATTACCCTTAACACGAACCTTAGCCATTGGCTTCATGGACTCTCTGAACTCATCGATTGTCTGACCAACATACTTGAGGTACATATCAAGCTCGATGCCCTGCTGGCTCATAGAAGAAGCCTGCTGCTGAACCATCTGCTCAACTTCTGTATCGATCATGCAATCAGGAACCTCAACCTCTGCATTGTCAGAAACAACTCTTACTACTTCGTTCTCGAAAGCATTCTTAGCTTCCTTCTGAGCTCTCTCTACCTGCTTAGCCTTGATGTCTGACTTAAGCTCATCAAGTGTATCGAACTCTGAAACGTCCTTAGCGAACTCATCATCAAGCTCAGGAAGCTTCTCAGCCTTGATAGCGTGGATCTTTACATTGAATGTAGCATTAGCACCCTTAAGCTCTTCTGCATGATACTCATCTGGGAACTTAACATCGATAGCGAACTCCTCATCGATGTTGTGACCGATGATCTGCTCTTCGAAACCAGGGATGAATGAATGGGAACCGATCTTAAGGCTGTAGCCTTCACCCTTACCGCCTTCGAAAGCAACACCGTCCTTGAATCCTTCGTAATCGATAACAACTGTATCGCCGTCTTCTACTGCACGATCAGAGATCTCTTCCTGAGAAGCATTTCTCTTAAGCATAGCCTGAAGCTCGTTATCTACAGACTCGTCATTTACCTCACGCTCGGAGTAAGGAACCTCAACGCCCTCGTACTGACCAAGCTTAACATCAGGCTTAACTGTAACCTGAAGTGTGTACTTCATGCCGTTCTCGTTGATCTCCTGGATGTCGATGCTAGGACGGGAAACAACCTGAAGGTCATGCTCCTTGATAGCTTCAACGTAAGCTGGACTAGCAATAGAATCAATAGCATCATCGTAAAGAACGCCTTCACCATAGTACTGAAGCACTAACTGATAAGGAACCTTTCCCTTTCTGAATCCAGGAACCTGGAACTTCTTCTTATTCTTCTCGTAAGATTTCTTAAGGCCAGCTTCGAATTCTTCTCTTGTAGCCTCAAGGGAAATAACAACTACGCTGTTTTCCTTCTTCTCGATTGTAGATGCCATGATGACGTCCTCCATATATTTATATTATTTAATTACTAAAATTGTTAGCCGAAAAATTGTAGCACAGTACAAAAAATAAAGCAAATTATATATCTGAAAAAATAAAGGAATGCCTTAAATTAAAGCATTCCTTATAAATGGCGCGCCTGGCAGAGATCGAATCCACAACCTTCTGATCCGTAGTCAGACACTCTATCCAGTTGAGCTACAGGCGCATATGAACGGAAATTATAATAATACACACCCTTCATTCTGTCAACAACAAATTATCAAGATGGTGTATAATACTTTTCGAAAAGAAATTCTAGGAGAAATCAATGAGCAATTATGATGTGAATTCACAACTTGTGGGTTTTGAAGGACTTCTTAATGATAGAGAACTTGGCGGCATGCCTTTAAAGGATGGCAGAACCTTTAAGAAAGGCATTGCGATCAGATCAGACTCCCCTTCTGAACTCACGCCGGATCAGGCAAAGGCAGTTAGAGATTACGGAGTAACACAGGTTATCGACCTGAGATCTGAAGCCGAAGTCAGGAGATGCGGCAATCCATTCATCGATATGCCGGGAGTGAACTTCATCAACATTCCTCTTTTTCTTGGCGATCCTGACAAAGTCAAAGATCCTGTAATAGATTTTTTGAGAACTCACAAACTCGGACATTTCTATATCTGGGTCATAACTGAACTTCCTGACAGACTCATAAGGGTTTTAAGACTTATCAAAGATAACGAAGGAATCACTTTGTATCACTGCTTGCACGGAAAGGACAGAACAGGAATCGTTACTGCTTTTCTATATCTTCTGGCAGGCGCATCACGTGAAGATATCATAAAGAATTATGCTAGTTCTTTCGAATTCATGAAGCCGATACTTATTCCGGCTATCGAGAATATCGAACCTGGTCTAAAGCACATCCTTAACAGTGACGCCGAAAATATGAATATCCTTCTTGATTATCTGGATGAACACTATGACGGAAATATTGAGTCATACCTCATCCAAAACGGCATGACAGAAGAAGAAATACGAGAACTAAAAGAAAAGATCGTCGAGTGACGATCTTTTTTACTTATGATATCTTCTCTATAGTTGCTGAAACAACGACTCCGTCTTCGACTTCATAATTCAGCATATAATCGTTAGATGATCCCTGATAAATAAGTTCATACTCACCGTAATCGATCATCGGGAACTTCATGAGGATCTTATCTTCCGGATCACCAAGTTGTATGTCACTTAGCGAATAACTTACCTCACTGTTCTTAACGAGCATGATCTTAACTAGCTCACCGCCATACCAATCTGAATCGTCATTATAATATGCTTCAAATACAAGAAGGATACCTTTATATTGAAGTGTAAGACGTTTCTTCTCGAGTTCATTACCGTCAGCAGTTTATGCTGTATACGATTCAATGTCCTCTACTCTTACATTAAGAGGTCTCCCGAAAACTCTCTGAACTGCCGGATAATCATACTCTACACCACATCTGAATGTTTGGTTTTGAGATACGAGCAAAGAGATGACGCTAAGACCAATCTCCTGCGGGATATCATCGATGATGTCGATGGTACCGGAATCTTTTCTAAAAGCATAAACATGCCTTGAATAGTTCGGCTTATCAGATGATGACGAGAAGACCTCCGGGATCTCATAATCGATATAAAATGCATTAAGACTACAGATCCTGTACTGCTCGCTCGTACTCTTGACCTTCTTATCATAGAAACTTATGGCATAATCTGCCTTAGCCTTGATGATCTCGTCAGAATAGATCTCCATTCCGGCTTTGTTCTTATAAAGTACTGCGATACCGTCAGCATTCTTATCATCGAGCATATAGAAATAGTGCTCAATGTAGTTATATATCGATATCGAATTCATTACCCAATCATAGGAAAGATAAGCTGATCCGTTAGAATCGAGCGAAAGATAGATATATGAAGAATAATCATCTTTCTCGTAATCAAGCTGGACTGTCTTAACAGAACCATAAGGCTTAAATACTGATTCAAAATTTCCTGTCGGCGCATTCTGACAGATCTTGTTATAGATCTTATCGAGATGTTCCTTATTGTCTTCATCATTCAGAAAATGAAACTTAGTGATCTTTCCATGATCATTGGAAAAATCTGACAATATGGATATATACTCAGCAAAATACGAGAATGTGATGTTTTCTCTTTGGCTACTGGGAATAGCCTCAAACGATTCTGTAAGCTTATCATAATCGTTAACCGAACTTACAAGCAGTCTTACAAGTTCAGGAGCAGATGTCTTATTACTTGTCGGATCGATCTTTGACTGGATCTTATCAACCAATGAACAACCCGCGAGACTCATGAGCAAAGCTACGACAAGCAATGCTGCAATAAATCTCCTTGCAGGTTGTACATTTCGTTCAAACATAATCAATTCCTTCTCTGTTTTGCCGCCTCGAAAACGACTATACCGCATGCAACGGCAGCATTCAGACTATTAACGTGACCTGTCATAGGTATTGAAACGAGGAAGTCACAGCACTTTTTGACTGAATCTCTCATTCCTTCACCTTCACTGCCGATAACTATGACCATGGCACCCTTGAAATCAGCCTTATCAAGGTCAACACTTGCTTCCGCATCAGTACCGCAAACCCAGAAACCGTCATCCTTAAGATCCCTTAATGTCTGAGAAAGGTTAGTTACTCTCGATACAGGCACATATTCGATCGCACCTGCAGAAGCTTTAGCAACAACTGAGTCAAGACCGATGGATCTGTGTTTAGGGATAATGACACCATCAACGCCAAGTGCGTCAGATATACGTAGGACAGATCCGAGATTATACGCATCTTTAAGCTCATCCAAAGCAACGATAAGAGGCTGTCTTCCCTCTTCTCTAACCTTAGCAATGATCTCGTCAAGATCTGCATACTCGTGACTAGCAACAGAAGCTATAACACCCTGATGGTTATGAGTCTGGCTCATCCTGTCAAGAACCTGACGATTGGATCTGATAACAGTGATCTTACGCTCCTTCGCGATCTGCAGTATCTTCTGAAGATGGCTCTCCAAAGGCTTACCATCAGAAGGTTCCAAGATCCAGAGCTTGTTAAACTCTCTGCCGGATCTTAATGCTTCCATGACCGAGTTCTTACCCTCGAGTCTGTCAGGAGACGGCTCGTTTACAGAAGGAGCCTGTTCCTCCTTAAAGTCGTTACCCTTATATGGTCTAGCCTTTTTACGATCATTTCCTCTTCTATCATTCATCGGATCATTTACCCTCATCTTTATTATCAAGATAATCGAAAACCTTATTGATTATGTAATCCATGCGAGCTTCCTGATTATCAAGGAACAGATAACCCAAAAGTGTCTCAAATCCGGTAGCATACATATAATCTGCAGGACTTGCATTCTTAGCCATACTTCCCGGATTGGAATTCTTACCTCTCCTGAAGTAATTCTGCTCTGTCTCAGTAAGTTCATCCATTATGTTTCTAATAGCATCAGCCTGAGCTTCAGCACAAACATACTTGATGGTCTTCTTATGCATAACACCCGATTTATTGGAATAATGTTCGGCAACCCAGCATCTGGCATAAAGATCATATACAGCATCGCCAACATAAGCCAAAACTGATGGTGACACTTCGCGAAGGTCACCTGCAAAATAAGGTATTATCATAATTTCTCCACCTGAGGACCGTTAGCCGTATCCTTTACGGAATATCCAAGTGAAGTGATCTGATCTCTAATAGAATCAGCAAGCGCAAAATCCTTAGCCTTCTTTGCTTCTGCTCTCTTTGCTACAAGATCCAATACTTCCTGAGGAATATCCACCTTCTCTTCAGTGCTGATACCAAGTACGTCAGTAAGTTCAACAAGTTTATCAAGCGCTTTCTTCAAAGCCTTATCAGAGCACTTACCTGAACTTACAAAAGTATTAGTATCACGGACAAGATTAAAAATCGCAGTGATAGCATCAGCAGTGTTAAGATCATCATCCATGCATGAGATGAAATCGTTACCTGCTTTCTCTACAGTCTCAAGAAGAGCCTTATCCTGTGAACCGTCACCGCTATTCTTACCGATAACGAACTTAAGGTTCTTAACGCAAGTTGTAATTCTTGTAAGACCGTTCTGAGCTGACTTCAGAAGCTCATCAGAGAAATTGATCGGCATTCTGTAGTGACCGGAAAGAATGAAGAATCTGATAACTTCATATGGGAAATGTTCAGCGATATCTCTGATAGTAAAGAAATTACCCAGAGACTTACTCATCTTCTCACCATCAACATTAACAAATGCGTTATGTACCCAGTAATTAGCAAGAGTGCAGCCGTTAGCAGCCTCAGACTGAGCGATCTCATTCTCATGGTGCGGGAAGATAAGATCCTGTCCGCCACCGTGAATATCGATAGTATCACCAAGATGCTTCTTGATCATAGCCGAGCACTCAATATGCCAGCCAGGTCTACCGTCGCCCCATGGAGATGGCCAGAAAGGTTCGCCCTCTTTCTTAAATTTCCAGATAGCGAAGTCTCCCGGATTCTTCTTACCTTCATAGGAAGCCTTACGTTCTCCACCGCCTGCTACGAGATCATCAAGCTTATAGTGGGAAAGCTTACCATAACCTTCGAGCTTAGTAACGTCATAATAAACGCCGTCACCTTCGATAACGTAAGCAAAACCCTTATCCATAAGAGCAGAAACAAGATCGATTATAGCTTCGATAGATTCTGTAGCACGAGGCTGATATGTCGGACGCTTGCAGTTAAGACCGTCAGCATCAACATAGTACTCTTTGATATATCTTTCAGCGATATCCTTAACCGTTACTCCCTCTTCATTAGCACGCTTGATCATCTTGTCATCGATATCAGTAAAGTTCTGGCAGAACTCAACTTCATATCCTCTGTACTCAAGATATCTTCTCAACGTATCGAAAGTAACAAAAGGTCTGGCATTACCCAGGTGGAAATAGTTATAAACCGTAGGTCCGCAAGCATACATCTTAACGTGGCCTTCGGTAATCGGTTTAAAGTCTTCTTTATATCTTGTAAGCGTATTAAATAATTTCATTTGTTTTATCTCCTGAAAAGCATAGTTTCTTCATTGTTACCTAATCAAAAAATCACACAGTCCCAACGGGACACTCATCATTACATGTAGCTTTTTTCTGATCAATGGTCATTCCGAAAAGACTAGCATCGGAGCATGATAACAGAATACCGACTACACGGTGTGCAGTCGGATCATATAGAGCATTATTCTTAGAAGTACTCAAAATACCCATTCACATCTCTCTTCTATTTTCTGAACATAAAAAGCCTAGAATGAACGAACCCTTTTTGACACCTAGCTATAGCCAGGGCGGTATCCTGCAACCAGTTTCAATCGTCCGGCTAAACCGGCTTGACCTACATTGACTGACCCGGATTCCATTTAATGTCGTGAAGGTTCAACAAAGAGCCCACCCATCCCAGGTACTTATATTATAAAATAAATATCGATCTTTGCAAATGTTTGAGTTATTCTTTTCAAATTGTTCAAAAGATTGACATTTGTCGTGTTTTCTTTACGAGATCACTCTCCGAGAACGACTTTACCGCCTACTTTGACAGTGATATTGCCTGCACTTTTGTATGAGTGATCATTACTGAGATCCATATTCTGCCAGTCATCTCTGTGAAGACTGAAATTGATCGTAAGCTTATCACCCTTATTAAGTGTTCCACTGCTAAGTGATATATCAAGTTCTGTATCACGATCTTTACCGCTTGCAGCAGCTGTGCTTCCGCTTACATTCGACGTCATTTCAGTATACTGTCCGCCTGCAGAAGTGATCGATGCATGATAACAATCGAACGCCAGCTTCGCTCCTCCGTCGTTTGTAAGGTAATAACAGACCTGAAGACCAGAAAGGTCAATGGAACTATCAGCTGTATTGGTTATCTCAAGTGTTCCAGCGATCTGATTCGCATTAGACGAAGAGTCTGTATAATTCATCGAAAGAGATAAGGAACCTGATGAGATACTTGTATTCTGCTGAGTCTGAGCAGTTGTTGTTGAAGTTGTAGAAGTTGTCGTATCCGTCGGAGCAATCGTCGATACAGTCGAACCTGATGATGCGTTCGTGCCTGAAGGCTCACTTCCGTAGATCAGATTACCGTCTTCATAAAGTGCTCCGCCGTTTTGGAACGACCAATCATTATCTTTGTTCCACTTTCCGTTAGGGCTCGTCATCCTGACCTGAATTTCTGACTTATAGTGGTCCTGTCCACCCGGATAGAGCTCACCATCATCGAAAACAACTGACAGATAATAGATATGATCTGCTTCGTTATAGACTTTAAGTCCGTCAGCTCTTCCCGACTTCATATAATTTGTCGTTACCTGAACACCTGAAGGATCTCCCCCAGCCTCGACGATCTCAGAAAGGTCGATATAATATCTGAATTCAAGGTTTGTGGATTTTCTGGCAGGCCAAGCTGTCTTGTTATAGATGATAGCCTTAATCTCAGTAAAATCGCTGCCGTCGACATTGATACCCGTATCACAGGAATATTCTTCGCCAACTTTTTCGATAGCGCCGAAATTCTCGAGAGTCTGGCCCTTATATACGGAATACATTGCTGCGAGAAGGCCTGTAAATCCGGCATTATAGTCACAGGCAACCTCATTAGCGCAATAATCACTTACCGTATCGGTATAACCATCATTGGCATCAGGACCTCCGACAAGAGCACCATAAAGGATGTGCCTTGCCTCCGACGGCTCGCCCATGTTATCACAGTAAGATCCCTGTGAAGTCCTGTGATGAGGATGAACAGGATAGTTCTGGCCGAATCCTATCTGATACGAGAAACCTGTAGATCCCAATGCGTAATCAGCCTGAGAAACCGCGAAGTCCCAGTATGTTTTCGCTTTCTCATCAGAGCAGATATCAGATCTGGAATAAACCGTTGCAACGAATGCCGTTGTTGTGGCATATCGGAGCGAACCCCAGGAATCGAGCCAAGCAAGACCCTTAGGCGTATATGTGATCTTATGACCGTCGCTGGTACCACATGACCAGAAATCCAGATGATATTCGATCTCTTTCTTGTAACTATCTTCCTTAGTGAGCTTAGCAAGCATCACGCAATCGGCAATATGCACATCATCCCAGCAAAGGGACCAGTCATAATCATGTCCCGCATTCGAGAAGCATTCCTTAGATATATCGAGATAAGAGTTCTCTCCTGTTGCAATATATAACCAGATACCAGCCCAAGAAAGCTCATCATAGAATCCACTCCATGAATCATAGAAACCGTTAGCAGCCGTATAACCACTGTCACTTCTTGTTGTATTCGCGAAATCAAACAGGCTCTTGGCATGCGAAAGACAAAGCTCGGAATACTCTTTATCCTCATCCTCGAAAATGATCGAAGCGATCGCGAGCGCAGCTGAAGCTTCACCTGTTACACATGAACCAGGATTATCCTTAGTTACCTTATACGATGGTCTGTTCATGGACATTACTTCGCATGGACCCCACCATGAGTGATCAGTTCCGCCGTCACCTACCTGATAATAGAAGACTTCATCTTCAGGATGACACTTGATGAGATAATCCGTTATCCATTTAATGTCTCCTAATGCATACTTAAGTTCGCCACTTTCTACATATGCGTCCTTATCCTCATAAACTGACCAGCCGAGGATAGAAGCGGTATAAGCCATAGGAAGATTAAACTTAACGTGGTCTCCCGCGTCATATAATCCTCCGGTAAGATCAAGTCCGTTATCCTGACCATCATCCATTCCTGAATCTCCGCGCCAGTTGCATCTTGTGTCAGTCAGTTTACCGCTCCTTTGAAGCTCATAGAAAAGGAGTGATTTCTGTAGCGCTTCACCATAATTAAAGTTACCGGTACCTTCTTCACCAAGATATCTGTCAGGTTCCGAAGTAAGACCTGAAAGATCAGCTGTTGTTTCAGTAACTTCCGTACCATTAGATGATGAGGAAGAAGTCATCTCTGTATCAGCAGATGATCCCGTAGTATTTGTTTTCGAGCACGCCGTAAAGACGATCGATGTGACAAGCACGAGCGATAATAGTTTTTTCTTCATAAATGCCTCTATGGATCAATAGATCCTCTTATTTGTAATCTTGCCGTTTTCCCAGCTCATATCTATCTTTTTATTTCCGCTGAGCTTAAAGCCTTTGACGGAACCTTTGTCCCACTTTGATGGTATAGCTGAAAGAAGTTCTTCGTTCTTTCCGATGATCATATTACATATGCCTGCCAAAAGACCGAAGTTACCATCGATCTGGAAAGGCGGATGATTATCGAATAGATTCGGAAGAAGTGAATTACTCATCAGAAGTCTTATATGCTCATAAGCCTTCTCGCCGTCACCTAAAGCAGCATACATGTTTATGATCCATGCCCTGCTCCAACCAGTATGACCGCCTCCGAAGCTAAGTCTTCTCTCAAGCGTCTTTCCGGCTGCATCCTTAAGCTCATCCGTATTAATTGAATTACCAGGATAAAGTCCGAAAAGATGAGATATGTGCCTGTGGCCGACTTCTGTCTCTTCGTAGTCTTCCTCCCATTCCATGATCCCGCCAAATCGATTGATCTTGACCTCATTGATCTTAGGAATAGCCGATCTTATCTCATCAAGGATAGCATCCTGACTTTCCAATACTTCGCCTGCCTTTAAGGTGCATTCGAAAAACTCTCTCATTATCTGATCATCCATCGCGCAGCCCTTACAAATAGCACCAACCTCACCGTTAGGAAGCTTATAAATATTCTCAGGAGAAAGAGTCGGATATATTACGAGCTTGCCGTTCTCCTCAACGGAATAATCAAGAAGGAATCTTGCAGCCGATAGCATCGTATCGAAGTGTTCTTTCAGGAACTCCTTATCGCATGTATGATCATAATGATCCCAGATGTGAAGACATAACCATGCAGCTCCCATGACCCAGTACGAAGATGACAGGCACACATCCTGAGGCGCACAATCGCCCCACAGATCGGTATTATGATGAGCCACAAAACCATTCATGCCATACATCTTTCGAGCAACTTCCTCGCCCCTCGGTCTCATACGTTCTATAAGATCGAACAAAGGCAGATGGCACTCGGATAGATCGAGCCTCTCACAAGGCCAATAATTCATCTGCGCATTAATATTGATCGTATACTTACTTCCCCACATCGGGTCAAAATCCTTGTTCCAGATACCCTGAAGGTTAAGCGGCTGGCTTCCCTCTCTGCTTCCGCTGATAAGAAGATACTTACCGAAGTTAAACAGCCTTACGACATCGTCATCCGGGATATCGAGATCAGTTCTTTGATAAAGAGCTTTATAGTCATTCTTATGATCTTTCCAAAGGCTATCTTCTCCCTTAGCCGAAGCTTTATCCAATATCTTCGTGATGTAGCCTTCTATATCTTTCTCATAGAACTCAGACACAGCAGAAACAAGGATCATCGCCTCATCGCAACACTCTGCTTTAAGGCTGTTACCGATCGATATGAGTCTTCCGCCCTTAACGACAACTTTGATCTTACAAGCAAATCTCATAGATCCGTTTCCGCCCATAGTGGCAGTAAGTATCGTTGTATCAGGCTGATCGTTTATGATCTCATCAACACAGTTGTTGTAATTCGGATGTCTGTATATCTGATTTTGATATGGTCCAAGATCCCAGGTAATATTTCCTCTGGAAAGCTGTGTGTGAAAGGACAGTTTACCCTTCTCACTCGCATTAAGTTTAACTGCTATGACCTTATCAGGATAGCTGGCTATTATCCTTCGTTCATATGTAACGTCGTCTTTGGTAAATCTTGTTACTGCCTCCGACTCACCAAGATCCAGATACCTCTCATATGAAGACACATTCTTATCATCACCTTCGAAAAGAATGTAGAGATTACCTAATGTTTCATAATGACTCTGAGTCTCAGGAATACCTGAAAGAGCAAATGCACAGAGTTCCTGCGCATCCTTTATCCTTCCTTCGTCCAATGCTTTTCGAATAAGAGGAAGATTCTCTTTAGCCGAAGGATTTACACGATCTTTAGGTCCGCCGTACCATATGCTGTCCTCGTTTAACTGAAGAAGCTCTGTACTTACACCGCCGTAGATCATCGCGCCCATCCTGCCGTTACCTACAGGAAGCGCTTCATTCCAATCCTTCGCAGGCGTGTCGAATATGATCCTTTCTCTCATCCGAACATCCTCTTAAGCCAGATCTCGCAGAGGTCAGGCCACATCGCAATATCCTTATAAAGATGTGTCTCATCGATATTAGGGAACTTCGGCGGCTCACCTGAGAATTGTTCCTTAAGTTCGTTAGTTCTTTGTTCTGAAACATCAATGAGTTTATCCTCAAAAACAGCTTTCTTCACCAGATCAAGCTGTTCCATAGTATATTCTCCGCCTGCCCTTCCTTCGAAAAAATCCTTACAAGGCATCGAAAGTCCGTGTCTTCCGTGTGGGAAAACATGGATAGTAAAATCAACGTTCTTTTCCTTAAGTGCAGAAGCAAGGATCAAACTGTTCTCTGAAGGAACAAAATCATCATCTGCGGTAGTCCAGATAAAACAAGGAGGATTATCTTCCCTGATATTCTTCTCAGCCGAATAATAATCCAATTCCTCAGCAGGAGCATTCTGACCTACCAGAGCCCAGATCGAATAGATATGAGTATATTCTCCTGCCGTTGTTACAGGATAACCAAGTATTACCGCATCAGGCTTATCAGAGATCTTGTTAAGTTCAGGATCAGGATCTACGATCTCATCATGATGAGTCATCAATGTCGTACAAACATGCCCGCCCGCTGAAAAACCGCATATAGCGACCTTCTTGGAGGGATTATTCTTCTTAATAAGTCTTACAGCTCTGGAGATATCCGTAAGAGGTTGTTTTCTAAGAGGGATCGAAAACGTTATATCTGTTGTATATGTAAGAACATATGAATCATAACCTTTTTCATTGAACTTCTTCGCAACAATCTCGCCTTCGTGAGGC
>JAGCGE010000041.1 GCA_017649745.1 Clostridiales bacterium
AAACAGATGCAGGAGAATACGGAGAAGTTGTATCACCGGATACTGACTCCGTGTCTGCTTACGACATTGCTTGCAGCAGTGCTTACCTTGCTGCGGATATTGTGAGCATATTTGGTTCGCGTCCTAAGGAAGGTGAAACACAGCATACTCGTCCTGTAAGAGAACGGAAGAACAGACAGAAGGACGACCGGGATGGTCCGGTTATGAGTATGTGAAAAGGTTAAATCTGTTAGGAGTCGGAATCGCAAGATACCGACTCCTTATAATATTTTAAACATTATTAGTTGTTCTCTTGACAAGATATATCACGTGTTCTTTCATAGAAATAGGAAGATACGAGCAGTGAAGAGGTAGATATGTTTCGGATTGCACTTTGTGATGACAAAATAGACTTTCTTAAGCAGGAATATGAGATGACCAAAAACTATCTGACGTCAATCGGAGAACTTTTTGAGATTTCAAAGTTTACTTCTGGAAGAATGCTTATTAATGAAGGCAAAATAGAGTCATATGACCTTATTCTTCTTGACTATGATATGGTGGGAATGAATGGTTTTGAAACAGCAAAGAGAATTCGTGAAATCTCAGAGACTCCGTGTATTGCATTTGTTACGGTGTTCTACGAGTTTTCGCGAGCTGCATACCGATTTGATGCTATCAGATATCTTGTAAAAAATGAGCCGACTTTTGAAGAAGAACTTCAGGACTGCATCAATAGGGCTATACAAATTATGAAATCCAGAAAGGATAATCGTAGACAATTTAATTTTCTGGATCGCTCTTTGGTAATTAATCCAGAGAAAATTGTATATATTCAGGTACGAAACCATTATTTGGATTTTTTCATAATTGAGGGCACATCAATCAAAAAGTTTAGTATGAGAGAAACTATGGGAAGTATCCAAGAACAATTATCAGATACACAAATGTTTTCTTTGGTTCGAGCAGGACAACTGATTAATCTGAAGTATATTACTAATCTAAATCAGAGAGGATTTATAAGCCTTCTTGAGAATGAAGATCAAAAGAAGTTCAGGTTGTCTGATTCGAAGAAAAAACAATTCATGTCGGATTATATGCGATATAGAGGAGGGGTATGATGCTGTTTCTGTTTGATTGTGTGAATACAGTTATTTTTGTTGTTCTTGCAAAGATTTTTCTGGATCTGTTTCTACATCCGAGACTAATCAGCAACAAATTTAAGGCTCTGATTCTGATTGCATGGATGATTGCAGAAATCCTAGTTGTGAATCTGCTTCAAGATGTATTCATTTTGAAGGCTGTCACTACAATTTGCTGTACAGCATTGGCATCCTTCTGTTTATTCTCTGATGGCAGAGTTAAGAAGATTGTTCTTTCCGTTATTCATTATGGATTGGTTGCTGCTGTTGAGATACCAGTATATTTGATCGCTATTCAATTGACATCTTATGTTCAGATAAAGGATGTAAAAGATAACCTTATCAATGTATTTGGTGGAGTAATTAGCGCCATAGCGCTCATCATAGTGTTTTTGATAATAAGGCTCTTTCTGAAAAAAGAAGAACCATCGATGCTTTCAGGAGTAGAATTAGCAAAGTATCTCGCATTCCCGATTGCCTCTATCAGTATGATAGCTGCCTTTGCGTACTTCGGTCGTAACCGCGAAGTGTCTACTCAGGAAATTCATTTTTTGACTTTTATTGCCATAGTATTCCTTTTATCGAATGTGTATATGTATTGGCTTTTGAAGACAGATGTTGCAAACAAGATTTTGAGGGAAAAGAGTACAATGACAGAGGCTCATGCAAGGGAGCTTTCCGCATTATATGAACAAATAAGGGAAGAGCATAAGACAATAGCCGGAATCGAGCATGAATATAAGAATCACATGACAGTGATTTCTTCGCTTGCTGCTTCGAAGAAGATGGACGAATTAAATGATTATCTCCAGAACATGAAAGAATCTGTTTCGACCGTTGATGTTATCGATACAGGGAATGCAGTCTGCTCTGCCCTGTTCAATGCGAAATATGCTGAGTCGATCCGAAAAGGCATCCAAGTAAGATTTAATATAAGTAATCTTGAAGGAGTCAAAATCAGGGATGAGGAATTAGTGGTCATTCTTTCCAATCTCTTTAATAACGCTATAGCAGCCTGTGAAAAGAGCATTGGGAAGAAAGTGATTGAATTGAAAATCGATTATAGCCAACAGACATTGTTTATTTCGTTTGCTAATACGTATAATGATGATGTTGCCGAGCCGAAGTCTTCACTAATGAATGGTCATGGCCTAAAGAATATTCAGCGAATCGTAGATTTGCATGGAGGACAGATGGATATAATCAAAGATGACCGCTTTACAGTAAGACTAATCATTCCATAAAAACCTCACCAATAAGATTTATGCCAGAAAAAGGCAGTTCTATGCCAGACCCATTGAAGTGACCTCTTCCGTCTGCTATTTCTAAGATAGCAGCATGGTGGAGGCATAAGATGATTGAGAATACGTGCAACAAGATAGTCGGCAGAATGATTACTAATGGTATCATTAGTGCCGATGAGTGCGCTATTTATTCTTACCATATCCAAGTTATGTTGGAAGCCATCGTAGGTCATGTGATTATCCTGACAGCGGCTTTTATACTCGGATACTTTGTGGAGGTGCTCTTATTCCTCTTTTCTTTTGGAGTATTGAGAGGCTCTACTAGTGGATATCACTGTAAGACAAGTGTTGGCTGCGTCCTTTTGAGTTCCCTTTCATGTGCGATTGTTGTTGGGTTACAAAACTTTGCCCTGAGTCACATTTTATATTATCAGGGGGGGGTTGATAATATCAATGATTATTATAATCCTCGTTGGCGCTATCAATCACCCGGATATGGAATGGTCAGACGACGAACTGAAAGCAGCTCAGAGGTCTGCACGAATTAAAGTTGTTTCTTTGTTAATCCTTCTTTCCATATTGAATTCTTTGGGAATGGACAAGATGTATCTGTATTATCTCGGAATGGGGGTAGTGCAGTGCTCTATATCACTAGTGATAGTGAAATTCAAAAGGAAAGGAGGAAGTTGCGATGAAGAAGAATCTTGAAAAGACTCTGCTTTCGGTTGTCAAAGGCGTAGTGGAGAACAAAGAAAAGAAGTACGAAGAAGAGTATTATCGTTCGCCGGTCATTTTCCATCAACCGAAAAGACCCGCGAAATGAGCAATAGCAAGCTGCAAAGGTTGCTTACCAACTCATTGATAACACTGATCTGCTGACGGAGAGCATGCAAACATCTCAAATCCGGATAGAGACGAATGTGTTATTTCGTCAGCAGTTGGTGAATCAAAGAAGATTAGGAACACAGCTTTTTTTGAACATTAAGGAGTAGGCTTAAGATGAAGACTAGTACGAAAAGACATAGAAGAATACTATTGATTGCAGTGGCCGTTTTTATTATGGCATCATTTACAACGCTGGTAAGTGCGTATTCTAACAGTGGCAGTTTTTTCCTGATCTACAAAAACGCACCTACAGGGAATACTACTCACAAAGCTCTCGATATCACTGTTTCTGGTAATGGTTACAGAGCCACTGTGACAGAGCTATCTGGAAGCGCGATATATCGGACGGTTTCAATTGGATCAGCGAATGCAGACAATGGCGCATATACGACATTTACTGCTACTGGCTCACACAATTATACTCCTTATCCATACCCATCTTCTGCAGCCTATGTTACTTTCCATTGCTATCTGAATTATTATCCCAATCAAGGAGCAGCAGTAGCAAGGGGAACTGTTGAACGAAGATGAATCTGCGAGGGAAAGAAACAGTAGTTAGTCTGTTTTGCATAATTGCACTAGCTGGAGTAGCATGCAAAGCTGCTCCAGCTAAAGTGCCTTGTGATAAAAACGATTATGAGTCAATATACACACTGTACGATAATTTGGACTTCTCCGAAGCAGTATTTTGCAGTCATGGATGTAATACTACTAATATAATAAAAAAGGCAAAAGGAATCCCATTGGCAAATCTGACAGAAACTGATGCCAAAGAGTACTACAATTGCCTGAAATCGATATTTCCAACAGTAAAAGAGGAATTAATCAGGAATATAAGTGAGGAATATGCTACATTTCTGGAATATGATGATGGGATTGTGAAAAGTGAATTTATGCATTCAACTTTACACATAAATACTGGAATAGTGGCACAAGAACTGGGAATGAGTGGAAGCACAACATATTTGCCAGAGCTTCAAGCTGTTGAAGCTGAGTATTATCTTCCGGATTTTGATGAAATTGGGGAAAAAAGCATCCAATTAGTTCGTGGATCTGCATCAATCAATAGAATCACACGAAACAATGATAATTTGCTTACTATGATAGACTTTCCATATATGGATTCTTCAATTGACATAAGGACTAACAGAGTCAGGATATACAAAATTGATAACAGAAAAAGTGTAGTAGCGTGTTATGCTCAAGCTGTAATTAATCATATTCCTGTGGATAATGAGTCTGGATATGACAACCTTGATGACAATATCGGAGGTGCCTCTCCTCAAACCTGGAGATGCGTTACGATATATGTTGATGAAAATACCGTTGACGTTTACGATATTTACAGAGGAATATCTTGTGATAATGCTATAGAAAAATCGGAGCAAAAAATGACACTTGATACTGCGCTGAGTAAGGTGAGTGAGGTCCTGCAACATGACCGACTATACAATGTATTAGCTATTGAATATGTATATTCATATATACCATCGGAACCAGAGTACTTATATTTCAATGGAGAAGGTCCGTTTGAGTGGTATACCTCATATACGCTTTGCCCTGAGTGGAAAACCATAGTTCAAGACCAAATAACAGGATATAGATACTCAGTTTTAGTTTCAGGTGTGTCAGATAATGTAGATGTTTACAGAATAGTGGAGCTTGGGTATTGATGAAATCAGATAATAGAATCAGACATATACTATGGCCGAATAAGGGTGCTTTGTGGATGACAATAATCCTTTTGGTTACCTCTGTTATATTCTCAGTCCCGACGTATATTGCCTACTTTAAAAACTCTATACCTTCGAACATATTAGAATCATTTGTTTCCGCTGGGAATACTTTCTTTTTGGTTATTATACTATTTGAACTGTTGATATATGCAGATATATGTACCAGAACGCCTGAATCATATAGGGATTTTGCTAGAAATCTGTTGATCTCCTTTGTTCGATTAAGCGTCGGTTTTGCATTTTTTTTAGTATCATTATGTATTTTGAGCGCGCCAATATCTTTCTTATCAAATAAATGGAGTTTCCGAGTAGTGAAGAATTATGCCCCTATTCCTGTGTATTTATATACTAGAACTAGTTTGGCGGAAGCATATCTGATCACGATGATCTTGGTTCTTCTTACACTTTTTTCGTGCATGACAGTGTTGTACTATTTCAGGATTTCGAACGACCATCTTCAAGGATATTTTTATATTTTTGTTTTCATGATTATGGGTTTCTATACATCACTAAAAGAGTTTAGGTGGACATGGCTGTTGCCATATTCACATGCGAATTTTGCCGAGCATTTCAAACACATCTATATCGGAGAAAAACAATCAATTTGGAGTTCTATTCTCTATTTTTCAATGGTTATCCTCATGATGGTATCTATAACTAGTCTGGCACTAAGAAAAAAGAAGAAGGCTATAGATAGAGTCTTATGAACACAGTAGAAGAAGGATGTGAAAAAGTATATGAAGAAATTTCTAGCAATAAGCTTGTGTTTTATTTTGTTGCTTTCAACAAACGCATGCAAGAAAACTAAGAAAGAGAATGGTGTTTCAGAAAGATCTTCTTCGCAGGTGATGAGCGACGAAACATATCCCCATGTTTTAAATGAAGAATCATATATGGAATGGTGGGACGATAAAGAAGTTGAAATACTGCCGGATGCTGTTCGAAAAGCGGAAGTCAGAGATGATGGTTACATGCAATCTGATTTTTGTGCTTCTGTAGGAGGAAAAGTATACTTCATTCACGAAGGAGAACGTAGCCAGAGAGACACGGAACCATGTGTATATAGATTTCTTTCCTGTTATGATATGGATTCCGACAATAAGAGTGAATTGTGGTGCGTGGACTTATTTTTGTCTTTTGATGTTGGCAATAATGATTCTATTTCTGTCAGGAACATTCATGAAGCGGATGGAAAGACCAAGGTACTGGTTGAGAAACATCTGTCCGAAAATATGTCTGTTGAATGGCATGAATATGACGTGAATACAGAAACCGGCGAAATGACCAATGGAAAACCTATAAATATAGATCCAGATAACGGAACCAAATTGAATCCTGGTACAGTAGGTGGTTTTGTTTTTGTAGCAGGGAAATACTATTTCTATGGGTATCCTCAAGGCAATAATACATCAGGAAAACCTGCTATCATTGTTTCTGATGGATCTTCCTGTTCGCAGATTAATACTGATGAGATTGAAATCATAAATGACATTGGAGTATTCGATGATAAAACTATTATTGTGAATGGAATATCTGCTCAGACCACTAAAGCATGGCTGATTAGTACAGAGAGTACCAGTATTACCGGAACTATCGATATTCCAGAACAATACCTTCATTTCAAACAATTAATGAATGGGATGGGTTTTATATCTGTTGAAAATCGAAAACTGATGTGTTGGTCTTTTTCCGAGAAACAAGAAAAGAAGATTCTTGACTATAATTTTACAGGCATATCATATACAGATTCCCGAGATTCGCAACTTGTTTCAGCGAATGAGAACCAGGTGATTGTGGTAAACACTATAGACGCTGTTCCACATTTGCATTCTTTGAACAAGTCCTCAAGTAATCCACATATCGGAAAACGTGTAATCAAATGTGCATATTTCCAAGAAGTAACTTCACTTGCTGCAAAGGCAGTGCAGAGATTTAATGATAGAAGTAACGAATACTATGCAATCATCATCGATGATTATAGATTTTGGAATTTTGTAAATGATGATGCTCTTTCCGAAGATGCAACGCGAGAATTCAATCGAGCGCGAGGAGAAGCGTCTACAACTCTAATGGCCGATATTGTTTCTGGAAAGGGACCAGATGTATTACTGGACGGATCTGATTATATGGAGATCCAAAGTCCTAAATATCTAGTCGACTTAAAGGGAAAGATCGATGAATTGAATCTAAACAAGGACGAGTATTTTCTCCATGTTTTTGAAATGGCAGAACTGGAAGGCAAAGAATACTTCCTTCCGCTTCAGTTTTCTCTGTCCGGATTTCTTCTGACAGAAGAAAAAGCGGAGAATCGAAAAGGCGTAAAGATAACTGATTATCAGTCGTTTATACAAACCATATATAATGGGAACGATCCGCTCTTTAGTTTGGCGGATAGAACGACTTACTTCAATTATCTTCTTGGAAACAGTTTTGATTTATTTATCGGTGAGAACGGGAAATACGATTTTGATAACAGTGCTTTTCGAGAAATAGCACAATACGTTCAGGCGAATATTCCCGAAAAGATTAACATTGAAAGCGGATCGGTTTCTCCAATTGCCAATATTTATGGATATTCGTTTGATAAAAGGAATGGAACAGCTGTTAACGGAAAGGTATTGATCGGTATTCCATCCCCTGACGAGCGTGGCCCGTATATGCGGTTAGTATCTTGTGCAGCGATTACTGGATGTTCATCATGCCAGGATGGCGCTTGGGACCTCATTTGTACGATGCTTGATGAAGATGTGCAAACGCAGGATATGTATATCCCGGTTTGCCGAATTGCATTCGAGAAAACCGATATGGATAAATCTATTGAGGAGAGCTATATCCGTGCGATTGATAGTTGCTCAAGATATTTCATCAATGACTACACGGCAATCAATATAATTAACGAAGAAATACAGGCATACTTTTACGGACAAAAGAGTTTGGATGATGTAATAGCAATTATCAATAATCGAGTATCACTACTACAGGATGAAAGAGGATGAATAGTCCGGTAAATCATATATGAAGTATCCAGAGTTGTAAGATCAAGGTTAGTATAAACGTGGATAATGCTTTAAAGCGCAAAGTTTTGCGCTTTAAAGTTGAAGTTAAAGCGCAAAGGTGCTACAATGACGAAAAAGAGCAAGAGGTTTCGTCATGAGAGATATTGATACAATAGCAAAAGATAATGAAAACCAGGTCATTGAGTGGAAAGAATCATGGCAGGACAAATATCTGGAATGGATCTGTGGCTATGCGAATGCCCAGGGCGGAACGCTTTACATTGGGATAAATGACGATGGTGATGTAGTAGGTTTGGATGCTAAAACAGTGAAGAAACTGTTGGAAGACATCCCTAATAAGATCACAGCTGCTTTTGGAATAACATGCGATGTTAATCAAGAAACGAGAAATAGGAAAAAGTATATTCAGATCCTAGTGAAGAAGGCAAGAATGCCGATAAATCTCCACGGAAGGTATTTTTATCGGACTGGAAGCGTTAAAAAGGAAATAACAGGATTTGAGCTGACCGAATATATTATAAAAGCCACGGGATCGTCTTTTGATGCCATGATTTCCGATTTTGAACGCAAAAGACTTACTTTTGACGCTTTTGAGAAAAAGTATGTTAAGGCTACGCAAAAAGAGCTGGACTTGGATAATGACCTTGTGAGTTTTAAGCTTATGCTCGAAGATGGCCAAATGACAAACGCGGGAGTGCTTTTTGCGGATCAATGGAGTATTCATCACTCAAGAGTGTTCTGTACAAGGTGGAATGGCTTAGAGAAAGCAGGTTCAATTCAGGATGCGCTTGATGATTCCGAGTTTACAGGAAGTTTGGTCGATCTTTTCGACAAATCGATGGCTTTTATCAAAGGCAATACCCGAAGAGGATGGAGAAAAGAGAAAGACCATAGGATCGAATTGCCGGATTATCCAGAAAGAGCTTTGGAAGAAGGACTGGTCAATGCGCTGATACACAGGAGTTATCTTCAGACTGGTGTACATATTCAAGTAGATATTTATGATGATCGTCTGGTAATAACTAATCCAGGCGGAATGTATGATGGATCAGAAGTGCAAAACCTTGATCTGCGGCACGTGCCATCAAAGCTGAGGAATCCGATACTGGCTGATATGTTTGGTCGTCTTCGACTAATGGAGCGCCGTGGCAGTGGATTTAAGACAATACTGGATGCTTATGCGCAACAGGAGCGATATACGGAAGAACTCCGACCAGAGTTCTATACGGACGGATACAACTTCTTCCTGACATTGTGGAATTTGAACTATGCATATTTTAAAGCGCAAGATAAAGCGCAAAATAAAGCGCAAAATGAAGCCGGTACACTGTCGGATCGAGAATACCTATTGCTATTACTGCGTGAAAACCCATCTGTAACACAGAAAGAACTGGCCTCGGTAATGAATATCTCTCGGAGATCCGTACAGCTGTTGATGAAGGAACTGACCGAAGAGGGAGTCATAGAGAGAATCGGATCCAAAAAGGTTGGGGCGTGGATAGTGAAGATAACGGAATGAATATAGTCTTATCCCCAAACAGGCAAGCACTGAAGAAGTTGCATCAGTATTTGCTGTTACCTTACAGTAGCTTGTATTCTTTGGACTAACCGTTGAAACAACTCTTCTTCTGTTTCAAAAATGATCATAGACTGTTGAAGAATATCAAAGTGTGGTTTGTTTGATGAATCGAACTCTTTCTTTCTACAACAAACTATAACCTGTTTTCCTTTTCCGAGAGCGTATCCTGCTTCATAGTAAGCGCCGTTATTTGGAAAAGTAGCATCCATGACGAGAAATTTACTCCTTCTGATTTCATATAATATCTCAGGCACTATTTGATTGTTGTGTTCTTTATGATCTATACGCATGTCAGAATAACCACACTCTCGAATTGCTCTGGCAAAAGTATTACTAATTGATTCTGTTTCTTTAGAAAAACTCATAGCAATAAATCCTTGCTTCAAGGTGTTATCTTCGCTAGATAAATATTCTATACGTTTTAGTCCGCTAGCACTAATTCGGTAACTATCCGATTCTCGAATTAAATATCCAAGGTCAGCTAAAACATTCAAAAACCCATAATGTTCTTCAATCTCAGTGTCGGCGAATAATGCTCTTGCTATCCACTTATTATCAGGAAATTTCCAGGAGTACTCCGGATAAACCCTATATAGATTCAGTAGAACCCTATCCACTTTTTCGGAAAAAGACATTGGATATGATATCCTTGCCAGGTTAATTGCATTTTTACTATCTGAGTCCTGAATCTTATAAGAGGGTTCAAAAAAGAAAAAAAGGTTCTGGACATCAGATTCTTTCATGACATATTCAAAAATCAGATTAGCATACTTTCGTTTTGGTTGAGACTCAGAGTCGAGAATTGTTGATCCTATTGAGAAATACTTGTTATACATATCACAAGCGAAAGAATATCGATTTGTTGAAAAATTATTTTTATCAAAGCAACGATCTCCGTTACATAGTGGACATTTGGGTGTATTCATAAGCACAAGACTCCTTTTTTTCTATCATATTGATATAGTTTACTATTTTATAGTGATTCGAACTTTTGTTACGAAGTAAAACGATGCTTTTCAAGATAATATCTTCTTACGATAACGCTGCTATTTCTGCAAATTGTTTCAAGAAATGAATAACCTCGGCAATGTAGTTTACTGAGTTGGATTCTCGAAAAAGCTATACAATGTTCGTGAGGATGCTGTTATCAACGAAAATCCTCAGTCAAGGGGGGCTTTCTTCTAAGCGAATCCCCTTGACTGAGGATAGTTGAAAACCACCTGAATCAGGAGATTTCCATTAATTCATTGAAGTTGTATGTGACTACATCCACGGGATATTCGTGCTCATCCCATAACTCAACTTCACATGCTGGTCCTGAGGAGTACACACTGACAACAATTCCAATTGTCCCAACAGGATAGTCTTCCTTGGGAACTAAAGTTTTTACTTTTGAGTATTCTTTTATCATCGTTTTCCCTCCAAATAGTTTGTAATGAGACGTGGGATGGTTTTCCCCTTGTCGATCTGATAAACTGCAATCACGTTCTTTGTTTTTCCGTTTGGTCCGGTCACGGGAATCTTATATTTGAATTTTGTCCCGTATTCTGATTGGGAAACTTCATAGGGCTTTTTGCCGGAAGTAACATAATCATGAATCTGACTTATCAAACCTTTGGCATTACCCTTATTATATCCCAATCCTTTCTCGTATGCCTCGGCTTTTCCGGAAGCGTTTGGATTACTGGGATCCAAAGAATAGTTGATAAACTTCTCGCTAGGTGTTACCGCTTTCTGATAGTTTGGCATTGAGTTATTGATACCTGAGGAAACACTCTCCACAGTTTGTTTCAACTCACCTTGTTCAAAGCTTCCCTGAGAACCCTTTCCAGCGTTGGACTGACCACTGTCTTCACCATTCATGCGGCACACCTCCCTTGATTTCTTTCTCTCAGGGAGTTCTGAGGGATTACCACCTTGATTCCGTGGTCGATAGCGTATTGGAATAGCTTCAGCGAAGTTTCATCTTTGCCACACACAGAATAGACCACGATAATCTTAAGATCAAGGTGATCGACAGCATATTTGACGGCTGCTTTGAGAAGACGTCTTTCTGATGCTCGTCGAACATGACCTTTAGTGCTAAATGCGACAACTTCACACGCATCCAACCCTGTAAAAAAGAATTCGAGAGAGTCCTCTGAAATATAGGTGATGCTTGGAATAGCTACAGCGTGAAGCTCAACGATGAACCAAAGAGTCACTATACGGGCTTTCCAAAGACGAATCATGTTTTCTATCTTGTGGAGATCTCCAAACTGACTATAGTCAGGAGAAATCAAAAATTTTACGTCTCTGAATCTTTCCTTGTAGAACGAAAGAAGCGTCTTGTCATGGTAGTAAATGGCGTTGAAAAGACCGCAAATACCATCAAATACATTATCGTAAAGGTAGAAGCACACACCGGTGTATGCTGTCTTATGGTAATTTCCTGGCTGATTGTACAGAGCAAGGTAGTCTGGGACTATATCTGTGCTACAGTACAAAAGTGGAATGTCTAGTTCACCGACTGTATAAGTCTTATTTGTATAATTCAGGTAGTTCAGATTAAGTAAACGACGAAGATCTTTTTTACATCTTGCGATCGTGCCGTCATCTAAACGTATTTTTGTAGATATATTTCGCATATGGATTCCCTCCTTTCGCGATTTCAACAAGGCATTGAAGAGATTTACCTTGAGGGATAACTACATTTGGAGTAGTCATCATCTACAAAAACAAGGCTGGTGGCAATCCCATTTCAACAGAAATTAAATAGGATTGCTGAAAGACAACCTTGATTTCGGATCCGAATATATCTACAATAAAAGTGAAGTTTGAGTAGAAATATTCGAGATCTGGCACGGAATTGGTTGTTAGCGCAACAAATCAGTGCCTTTTTTTATTTTCAAACAATTTACATCACCTCCAAGTCGATTCTCCTTGAGTGGTTACATGTTAGCGTGTTCGCTAATATCTAACATCAGTTTATTTTGTTTTCTACATCTTGTCAAGTTATCATTGGCCAAACACAATATATTGTGTATTTGAGGATGCAGTAACTTTTGTTGACGAAAAATGTGTATAGATTTATACTGTAAGCGAAAATGCGAACATATATGCATGGAAGGGAGCATCTTTATGACAGGAGAATTTGGTAAGTTTGTTGAGTGTAAGCGAAAAGAAGTGAATCTTACGTTAAGAGGATTAGCGTCTAAACTTGGAATAGCTCCTGCATATATGAGTGATATTGAAAAGGGACATCGGTATCCGCCGGAACTTGAAAAACTCGAATTACTCGTTGAAATTCTTGAACTTTCAAAAGAGGACGAGGAGCGTCTTTACGATCTGGCAGCTAGCGAAAGAGATAATGCTGTATCTCCCGATCTGCGGAATTATATTATGGGCACACAGAAAGCTCGTGTGGCTCTTCGCATAGCTCGAGATAATAATGTTCCGGAATCTGCTTGGCAAAAAGTAATCGATATGTTGGAAGAGCAGGCCAAGAAATCGTGAAATGTCTGCAATATACTCCCGAGCAATTAGAAAAATGCGCACATAAAGTTCTTTGTGCGTTTGATAACGAAAGAATACATAAGACAAAGCCATTAGATGTTTATAGCGTAATTGAGAGAATCCTCGATGTGCCTTACGACTGGAAATATTTAAGCCCTGATCAGTCAATACTCGGAGTTACTGCATTTAACGAAGGTTATCTATGGGTCTGGCCTGAACCTTTCTATTTTGACGGACAGAAACCCTATCAAATAAAAGTAGAAAAAGGAACTATTCTGATAGAAAGTTCTCTGACTGAAAGTGGTAACATAGGAAGGGAAAACTTTACTGTAATGCATGAAGTTTTCCACAACATACTGCATGAGGAGTTTTTTCTTTCTCAGCCGCCGAATTATGCTCACATTACATGGAATCAAGAATACAAGAATAATGGACATAAAAAGCTTTTAACCCCACTTGAAATCATAGAGTATCAGGCGAATCACTGCGCAGCCTGTTTTTTGATGCCAAGAGATCTAGTAATTAATGTATTTGATCGTATATTTGTGAAAGAGCACTATAGAAAGAATAATGCTATGTATCTTGATTATGTAATACACTCCCTTGCCTCAGAGTTTAGTGTTTCCGACCAAGCTATGAAATATCGATTAAACAATCTAAATGTTATACGTAAAAGTAATAATGACACTTATGTGCCTGTTCGATTATAGTGAATGGGAAAAAGAGTGGTGAAAGAGTAATTTTCTATTCCAGTTTGAAAAATGAGAAGACACAACTGAAGTTCAGAAAAAGTACAATAAAGAAATATGACCACAGTTTTGACCACAATTGTGGTCATCAATAATGGAATAGTTGGACTGACTGATGCCAAAAGAGACGGTTTTACATACCAAAAGGGCCAATTTTTGTTGTAATTGGCGAGAAATGACGGAATCATCGTTGTTCGACTCCCTCCTTCTCCGCCAAATCCTGAATGTCCCTGATTGGATGTTCAGGATTTTTCTTTTGTGTACAAATGTCGTTTGACCACAAATTTGACCACAATTACGGTCAAAAGATAAACGTCAATGAAGATGAGATTGAATGCTTCAGAAAAAGTTTGATAGCTTCTGCCAAAACGCCGAAAAATATACTGCCAAAGCGCCGAAAAATATTCTGCCAAAACGCCGAAAAGAGTTGACAGCTTTCTTGTGATTACGTATTCTTTCATTAGAGAGGTAGACGATATGAAAGAATATAAAGAACGAATAGCAGATAAAATGCTGATAGAAAAACTTGAAGAGAAAGGCGCTGTGGTCATAGAAGGCCCCAAATGGTGTGGTAAGACAACTACAGCTATGCAGGTTGCCAAAAGCACAATTAGGATGGATGAGCCTAAGAAAAGGAATGAAAACATCCAAATGTCAGAGATCGACCCGGCAAGACTATTGAAGGGTGATACACCAAGACTGATAGATGAATGGCAGATTGCACCAAAACTCTGGGATGCAACAAGATATGAAGTGGATACTCGTGGCGAAGAGGGGCAGTTCATTCTTACTGGTTCAGCGGTACCGGTTGAGTCCGATGAAATCAAGCATTCCGGTACAGGCAGATTTACATGGCTTACAATGAGGCCTATGTCTTTATTTGAATCAAAAGAATCGAGTGGAGAAGTGAGTCTGGAAGAGTTGTTTTCTGAACCCCAATCAATATCAGGAACAAGCAACATGGATATAGACAAATTAGCTTTTCTGATATGCCGCGGAGGATGGCCACGTGCAATAGATATGAAAGAAAGGCCTGCTCTTGCACAAGCCGTGGATTATTATGATGCTGTCGTTAAGTCAGATATAAATCGGGCAGATGGGGTGAATAAGAATCCCGAGAGAGTCCGGAAACTTATGAGATCATATGCAAGAAATCAAGGTGCGCAAGTCCCCAGTACTCTTATTAGGGATGATATCCTTTCCAATGATACGGAATCTTTGAATGAAGATACGGTAGTCAGTTATATCAATGCGCTCAAGAAAATCTTCGTAATTGAAGATATGTCTGCATGGAATCCCAATCTGCGTTCTAAAACAGCGATTCGGACATCGGATACGAGATATTATGTAGATCCGTCGATCGCAACTGCTGCACTTGGAATCAGTCCTAAAGATTTAATTAATGATTTGAATACACTGGGTCTGCTTTTTGAAACATTGTGTGTCAGAGACCTTCGAGTATACAGCGAGTCATTGGGTGGAAATGTATACCATTACAGAGACAAGACGGGTCTGGAATGCGATGCGGTGGTTCACATGAGAAACGGAAGATATGGTCTCATTGAGATAAAGCTTGGTGGGAATAAACTTATAGAAGAAGGTATTCAAAATCTCAAGGCTTTACGGGATAAAATAGACATAACAAAGATGAACAAACCATCCTTTATGGCGATAATCGTGGGAGTAGGAGAATATGCGTACAGACGGGAGGATGGAATATATATAATTCCAATTGATTGTTTAAAAAACTGAGCTTAGTCCTGAACCGAAGTTTGTTAAGAAGAAACGTTCAAAGGCCGATAAACACGGCATTTCAGAGGTGGTGTCCACTTATATTGACTAGTACACAAGATGTATAAGAATTTGTAGATGTTCGTCAGCATTTGTGTTAAGCGGTATTAAAAGATCGTCCGAAAAAATGTAATATCATTTGTATTTTCGCCCAAAAAAATGTAAAATCATAGTGCGGAGGCGATACTATGGATAGATTAGCGTATGGAAAACTGGTTGAGTGGAAGAATAGTAACAATAGAAAACCTCTTATATTGTGTGGCGCCAGACAGGTCGGGAAAACATGGCTTCTTAAGGAATTCGGATCCGGAGAATATGAGAGTGTTGCATATATAAACTGTGACGAAGATGAGACTATAAAGGGAGCTTTTACTGACTTTGACACAGAGAGATTAGTACGAGTGTTTTCTGCTATTTCCGGTGTGGCAGTCAAGCCCGGTAGTACGCTTGTTATATTGGATGAAATACAAGAAGTTCCTCTGGGATTGACCGCGCTTAAATACTTTTGTGAGAATGCTCCGGAATACCATATAGCAGTCGCAGGAAATCTGCTTGGTATTGGTATACACCAGGGAACGGGATTCCCGGTTGGCAAGGTTGATGAGATCGATCTTTATCCGCTTTCTTTTAAGGAATTCTTAATGGCGCTCGGTAAGAACATCCTTATTGATAACATGGAATTACATCGATGGAACGAACTGTCATCTTTATCACCGACTTTTATTGAATTGTTGCGCCAATATTATTATGTTGGCGGAATGCCGGCTGTTGTTAAGTCTTATGTTGATGAGCAGGATATCTTTAAGGTGAGAAAGATACAGGGTCAGATCCTGGCTGATTACAAGCGTGATTTCTCCAAACATGTTCCTGCGGATATCCTTCCTAAAGTGAATATGGTATGGGACTCTATTCCTGCGCAACTCGCAAAAGAAAACAAAAAATTTATCTATAGTGCCGTAAAAAAAGGCGGTCGTGCTAAGGAATTTGAAAATGCTATCCAGTGGCTTGTTGATGCTGGTCTGGTATATAAGGTCCTTCGAGTATCAAAGGCGGATAAGCCCTTAAAGTTTTATGAAGATCCCGGAGCTTTTAAGTTGTTCATGTTGGATCTCGGGTTGCTTGGTGCACTGTCTGATGTGGATTCAAAAGATGTTTTAGTTAACAATACAGCGTTTACAGAATATAAAGGTGCTTTTACTGAGCAGTATGTATTACAAGAGCTGAAGTCGACAGATAGAAAAATATATTATTACTCAAAAGAACGTTCGGAACTTGAACTGGATTTTATCATTCAAAAATACTATGTTTATCCGATCGAAGTAAAAGCCGAAGTAAATTTGCGCGCTAAGAGTTTAAAGTTAACATATGATGAAAATAACAGTTTAAGACCGATTAGATTTTCTATGGCTGATTATAGAGAACAGGAATGGATGGTTAATGTTCCCTTATATTTGGTCAGCGAATGGTTTGAATCAGCAGAGTAAAGCAAGATAGCGGCCCGTAAACATTTCGTTTACAGGCCATAGTCTCGTTATTCTATTCTCATCTTCTCAATATTCTCGATGATGCATCTTGTCATCTTCTTGTTTGTTTCATAGAGTTCTTCGTATCGATCTTTGTCAGCGAAGTAAGCTGTGGAGATAAACTGATTTGCAAGGATGATGTAAGGTACCGCCTGCTTCTCCTCATCCGTGAGCTTTACAACGGCATCGTATCCTGCAATCATCTCTTTCATAACGCTGATCCATTTCATGAACTTGTCGCTGTTACCGTTTTCGAAAGTCTCGGACAGTATGGCGGTAGCTGCATAACACGGATCGAAGATCCTGACGTTTCTCTCGCTCAATTCGAAGTCGATGAAGCCCCATTTATCATCAGCTACGATGATGTTGCTTGGATTAGGATCTCTGTGGATCACCTGTCTCGGAAGCGACTTGTAGAGGTCCTCGAATTCATCAAGAAACTTCCTAACGAAGTCATCGCCTAACCCGAGTTCCGATGAGATCTTAGGCAATGCCCATGACTTGACTGCATCGCAGGTATCAACTTCGTCTGTTGTCGTATCTACCGTAGAGAGTGCTTTGTCGAGCCAGCCGATGATCTCGCCTGTATACCTAGCTTTCTTCTCATAATCATCCAGATACAGCTTGCCTGCCATTACTCTTTCTCCGTCGATCTTCCGGCAGAGAGTAAAGTTGAGTTCGCCTTCCTGTACGTATTCTCTTCCGTCCTTAGCCGGGATGATCGCCGGTGCGGATAATCCGACGTTATTAAGAGCCTTGGCTATCTCGATCGCTTTCTTCGTATTGCCAAGATTTGCAGTGTACTTGATCACATATTCATCACCGACAAACTTGGATGTATCGCTTATTTCTCCTGTCTCGGGAAATACGATATCAGAGACTTTCTG
>JAGCGE010000042.1 GCA_017649745.1 Clostridiales bacterium
ATGTAGAAGGGTGTGGATTTTCGATCGACCCCTCCCCCTCTGACTAAAGAGTTGAAGGAGCCAGTTTATCGAAATTGTTAACGAATTTTTCAATTTCGGAGAGATTCCGGAGAGGTTCTTCAAAATTGTTTCAGGCTTCTGATGAGAGATTCAAATCGCTAAATCAAGAACTCAAGAAACTAATTAAGAGCCACTTCAAAATTCTCACAAAAATCTATAGAAAAATTTCCAATAAAAAAAAATATCGTTCAGGTCAATCGGCGTAATCATCAAAATTGCGAACGACCTTAGCGTAGAGATTCAGAGGATCCGCTTTAACTAATTCGTCAATGCCTCTTTCCATCTCTTCGTTATATTCCTTTTCTGTCATACGATCACTTACGGATGTTAATCTGTCTAAAATTTGACAACTGCCATAGCCTTTGTCACAATCAAAGCGATACCATTCATTAAAGTTTTCGAAAGGATCGTATGGATTATCTACTGTTGTAATAGCTACTCGTCGCATACAAAATCTCCTTTCTTAATCCTTCTTATTAGGATTCATATAATTTATTACGGTGGTTCTGGATACGCCTATCGCATCGGCTATTTCGGTATTGCTATAACCAGAATTCTTCATGGCCTCTATCTTATTAATTTTAGCTTGTGTCAATGCGGGTCGATTCTTAGGCATTGCATAGCTACGGAGTTGATCCTGATCGCACTTAAGGAAGATGTCCTTCTGCTTAGCCTCATGAATTGCTCCAGATTGTATAGCTTCCCATTCTTTAGGAGTTATATTAATCTTAATTGACTTTGCGCCCACTTCTTCACGAGCCTTCGCCATTTCTTGCTGTGCAACCTTCTTACGATGCTTATTAAGTTCGGCCTTACCATAATCCGGATGATCATCCTTATAGTATTGCATACGTTCCTTAATTCTAGAATCCGCTCTAAGTTGTGCTTGTCTTTCTCTTGGTTTATTCTTGTTTACTTCCAAAAGCTTATCGTTAAGAGATTTTACTTCAGGAGCATACTTCTCAGCAGCTGACTTATCGAACTTCATTGTCGGTGTATTAACCGCTGTCTTTCTGGCATAATTAGCCATAGATTTAAGCTCACTAGCATAACCTGCATAAGCTTCTTCTTGAGCAGTTCCGGAAGACAAAGAATAAGGATTCTTAGTGATAGACATTCTGTCTACCTTACTAAAACGTTCAACGGTCTTACCCTTCTTATCGGTATAGAAACGCTCGTTGTCAGGAGCTGTGCGATATGTTATTTCGCCAGTTTCCTTGTCTATTACGCCAGAACCTTTTCTCAAAGGTATTCTAGCTTCAGAACCAGCAAGGGTAAGAAGAGTCGAAGCGCCTTCACTATATCGTCCTGTTTCAGGATCAACGTGTCCTTTCCAGCGCTTAGTTAAGGCGTTAATATTATTGTCTCTCTTAGATGCTTCGTAATCCAGATGGTGTTTAGCAGAGTCAATAACAACCATTGAATGCTTTGTTGCGCATGCTAGCTCCTCATCAGAAGCTCCTTTAAGAGTCATGTCCATAATAAGATTTGAAACCATACCCATCTGCTTCTGCTGATCGGCACCCTTTTTCATTATCTTATTTGCATAACCGGTAGGAGATTTAGGATCCGGAATGCCAGGATATGCCATCTTGGTATCGAAGTCCTTAAGACCAGGAAGAGGTTCTCTATTAGTAACTGCAGTCATTCTGTTCTTACCTGTCGGTAAAACAAGAACCGTGTCTCCATCGAAATCCGCACCAGAAAGTCTTTCTGCAACATGAGCATTTATACCAACAGCATCAAGAGCATTGGCGCCAAGAACCTTCTTACCTTCTGCGTTTTTATTATTAACAGTTAATATAGGAATTTGTCCTGTGTTCTCATGAGGAAATCTTACAAGTGCAACCTTTTCGCCATCCTTAAAATTAGGCGCATATACTTCCGTATCCTTAATATCATTTAGTGGTAAAATAACCTGATACTTCTGTCGAGGCAAAGCTGCTGCGGACAATGTTGAAGCATTGGTGTCACAGTCTCCCGCGAAATCCATCAAATATTTCTTACGAAGAGCAGGGTTTTCAAGAGCCATAATTTCGTCAAGTTCAGCTTTTCTATCTGCTATAGATAAATTAAGCTGAGTATTTATAAACTCGATTTTCTGCTTTGCCAAGAACTGAGACGGAAGAGTGTCGGACCATTCGTTCCAGTCGCCTTCTTCTCTGGTCTTATTTATGGGACTAAGCTTCATCTTGCCAGTTTTCGAATCCATATATTCATACTGGCCACCAGCATTAACACGAACAACTTTACCTGTTTCAGGATCAACATATTCTTCGCGTTCACCAGTTTTGATAAGCGCTCCAAAAGGATTCTTAGGATCCTTTTCCGCAGGCTTTAAAACGCCTTTACCATTTTCATCAGGGAGAAGCGGCGTACCACGTTTCTTATTTGAGTTAATAAGAATATCATAGCCTTCTGGAATCTCATCAGAATATAGGGCCATTCCCTTAATATACGCTTTACCATCAACGAGCGTTCGAATCTGAGCATAATGAGAATTGCCAAGCGAAAGATCTTCTACACCAGGTCTTATTTCAATTACGCCATCCTTAGCTTTACCACCGTCTTCAGCATATCTAACATAAATACGCTTACTGTCAAGAGATGATGGAGGTTGAGTTTTAACATATGTTGCTCCGCCATCATGACTGTGATAATCTTCAACAGTATGAATTTCTTCATTATAAAGATCGCTCTGTACTGTTCCCGGAGGACCAACAACTCTAATTGTTGTAGACTTACCTGGATTTGTAGGCTGATTTACTCGTCGGTTACTAACAAAATATCCATCAGCTTCACAAACTATAAGCGCGTCGTCAAGCATGTTTCTAGAACATCCTAAACTAAGCTCTGCTGATTTACCAACATCTATAAGGCCCTTCTCATCAACAAGCTTTTTAATAACATTAGCCGTTTCTTGACTCTGTATTAATTTAGCTTCTTCATTCTTTCGAATATAATTTCCAACTGTCGTATCAGGTATGCCGAGTTTTTTTGCTATTTCGATATTGCTATAACCCTTCTCGTGAAGATTCTTACAATGAGTAATAAGTTCCGCTTTACGCTCATTACCAGCTATAGAACGAAATACTCGGAACTCTTTTATTTCCATTCCAAGTTCTTCGCTCATTTGTTTCTCGGTCAGACCTTGTTTCTTAAGTTCTTCAACACGACTAAGAAAATCGCCACTATGCTGATAGGGTGTTTCACCAGAGCCCCAAGGATATCTTCCCGAGTGACGCTTGGTCCCGTAATGTATAAGAACATCATCATCTAAAATATCAACAGGCGAACCAAGAGACCCATCGATATGTTCTAAAATATCCATAATCATGTTCCTTTCATAGTATTAATATAAGCGTCACGTTTCTTAATAGAATCCATCATATCCAGAATATCGTTTCGATCGGGAGTATTGATTAAAACGTCCTGATTGGTCTGATATATACGGAGTTCTATTTCGCAATCATTTACTTTGTATTCTCTGTAATCAAGAAAAAATAGAGCCGCATAAATCATAAGCTGCTCTATCTTAACAGGAGATTGTCCAGTCTTGAGATCGAATATCCGAAGCATGTTCTTCTTATCGTTAAAGTCAATTGCATCTGCATGACCAAAACAATTTTCGCTATAATATAAACAAACTTCAGAATCCATTCTAAATCCTATAGCGTCATTAACATAACGGCACACGTTGTCATACATGTCGTCAAACGGAATATAATCAATGACCTTCCTTGGAATGCCTTTGTCTAACAGGTTAATAAGAATATCGCTCTTATTCTTCTTGCTCATGCGATATCCGATCAACGGTCCATTAGATATACGTTTTGCTGCCTCGTCGTGAAGCAACGTTCCTATAGTTTGAGAAAATGAATTACAGTATCTTTTCTCAAAATCTTCGTCATCGTCATAAATCCAATATGACTGAGACGGACTTAAAACGGAATGAGCTCCTTTAAGTCTGGAAAAATTCTTCCATTGCATTGAGTACGTCCTCCTTATTTTCAGGAAATATGAATCGAGCAAACGACATATCATCGAGATGCTCAACATAATAATCCTGATTCGGTTGGTGTTTTTCGTCGGCGCTCTTCTTACATTCAAGCATTGCCCACTTATCATGATGCATCACGGTAAGATCAGGAATACCTTGAATATAATTGGCATCATTTTTTAATACAACACATCCGTCAAACCGCTCCTTGATTTCACGAATGAGATTGGACTGAAATTTGTTCTCTTTTATGTTGCCCATAAATATCAACAACCTTGTTAGGTAATAGTCCTTCAGTTTTTAGAATGTTCGAGTCATGAATAATAACCGATTTATAAGGGGTCGAATATCCGTATCATCATTCATAAAGGAGAATATAATGGAATGGGAAGGGCATATGCCTGGAGGTACATACCAAATATAGAATTTTCGGAGGATTCTATATGCAAACAACCGAGAAGAATACTTATTCACAAACTCGAACACCCTAAAAACCAAAAGACTAAAAAGAATAGGTGTGTAATGTCTATTTCGCGTTACGCGAAAAGTAGGCATTTTATTCTATTCTCCTCATAAAATAGTATGTAATTTTTGCGACGCTATAAAATAGCGAAAATATCAACAAAAAAAATGAAAAAATTAAAAGGCCGTGTATTTCAACGACCTTTTAATATAGGTCATTCAATAACGATGCCGTTGATGTTATCCAAATTAATTATTGCTTTTAAATTTCCAATGACGTCATTTTTGCTTAAGTTATCTGCTATTATCATTTCATGTTTCTCGGTCGTTGCCCATTTGTCGGTTTTCAAAACCTTTATGGACATTTCAGTTCCATCTTTAAATAATACCTTAACGTTTGCATAAATAGTATTCATCATAAAAAATACCTCCTAAATATTGTTTGGTTAATATTAACGCATCATTGTTGATGTGTCCATATAAGAGTATGTAATATATGCGATAAAATAAAAAAAAAGAAGAGGAGGTTAATCCTCTTCATACATATCTAAAGATATCCTCCTTTCTTTTAAGAACATTATCATTTGTTCTGTTTTGTTCATGGCTTTTTCTACGTCATTAACTATAACGTTTACAGATTTAACAATTTCCTTTGATTCCACTTGCCAAAGGTCCTTATTAATTATCTGTATATATTCCTTAGTCATTAACATAAATATCTCTCCTTTCGTATTTGAACAATAATGTTTGTTCTTCATATAACAATATGTACAATTTGCGGAGCGCAAAATTAAATATCAACAAGGCAAAAACTAAAAGGCCGTGTATTTCAACGACCTTTCGTTTTTGGTTACTTAGTTTTCTTCGCCTCCTTTTCATCAATAAGATATTCTTCTTCGAAATATTCTTCCGGCCTCAAAATTATCAGCTGTCCACGGTCGTTCTGATAACATACAGGCTTTCTGTATCCGATTTTCGGTATGTAGTACCCATATCTGAATGTGTTGTCCTGATTGTTTGTGCACCAGATAGACAATTCAATCATTGTTCTAGGTACCCCATAGAAATGGGATATTATTGTCTTTATGTCTTTGTCAGTGTACGCGTTTGCTGCGTTGATTATTTTTGCCATAAAAAAATTCCTCCTAAAATAAATTATTTAATTTTCGGATTAGAAACAAACTGTTTCCATATAAGCATGTGTAATTTTTGCGTAACGCAAACACCACATAAATTTGCATCAAAATATCAACAACCAAAAAATTAAAATAATATGTGAAAAGGAAAAGAGGCTGTGTTTCAAGCCTCTTCGCCTTTGGTTAGATCTTCCTAGTCCTAACTGTCTTCACTTCTGTCAGATTAACAATACCAATGATGGTTTTGTCATCGTCATTGAGTCTTGTGATCATTGCTGTTCCGCCGTACTCTACTGTTTCCTTATCAGTATCTACAACGAACTCTGTGCCCTTGTCATTTTTCCAAGTGATTTCATAACGTACCTTCATGTGTTTGTCCTCCTTAAGATTATAAAGTTAGTTGTTATTTGGAATGTTCTTCCATATAAGCATATGTAATTTTTGCGGATCGCGAATATTTCGCAATATTTCACAACGGTTCGCAACGATTTACAATGTCGCATGAGCAATATATAATTATGAACAAATTATGAACGAGTTTCAAGGCGTTTTGTACTAATCGTCCAGTTTTCCACTTTTTTTCGTTTAATTTATATATAATAGTGTTTTTTTCTATGAATGAATTAAAAAAAGTAAAAAAAACTGGAAAACTGACATAAAATACAAAATATTTTGTACTCCGAAAAACACCCAAAATGCCCACAAACCGCATCCCTACGTCGTTTGCGGGTTTTTAGCCGACTTCAAAAAAGTACAAAATTTTCCGAAAAATCGTCCACTTTTTGTTTTAAAAACTGACATAAAAGTGGTTTTTGCCAAAAAACTGGACGATTTTGCCAAATATTTTGTACTTTTTGGCCATTTTTTTGTACTTTTTCCAACCATTTTGTACTTTTTTGTAC
>JAGCGE010000043.1 GCA_017649745.1 Clostridiales bacterium
AACTGTCTCATCAAGTGTTTTTCCGGACAATTTGGAAAGATCGAAAAAGTCATCTGACAATGTCTTCAGATAATCATTTTTCTCTTTAACGATACGAAGATATTCAAGGCATTTAGGATCATCGATCTTACCTGTCTTTTCGATCAATTGAAGATAGCCGAGAGATGCTGTAAGAGGTGTCCTGAAATCATGTGAGATACCGGATACGAGATAGTTCATCTTATCCCTGTCTCTTATGAGTTCAGCATAGATCTTCTTTTGCTTATTGTCATCTTCATTAAGTGCATCTGCAAGACCAAGAACATCCTTATCAAAAGTGATCACTTTAAACATCTCATGAGAGTCTTCGATATTCCTCTCTCTTATCTTTTTCGAAAAGATATTTATCTGCTTTTTAAGAGTAAAAACCTTAATAAGGAGAACGATAATGCACAAAAAAAGAGAGCATAAAATTACGATCCATTTCCAATCCATTTTATGCTCCCCCTTCTCTTATTTAAATTTCTTTCTTTTATATGAGAAGTATACCAAAACGAAAACGATTGTGCATTCGATAAACAAGCTCGCAACTGTCATGATGATGAACTTACTGCTGTCACATCTGTTGATCAGTCCTACTCCCTGATCCGTAACACTTAAGATCGTACCGTATCCTTCCTGAACGAACTTAGAATCAGGTAATTCCTGCTGGATGATGAGCATTGGAACCATATCGAGTATACCGAATCTGATATATGAGATAAGTGATCCAAACACAAGATTTTTCATGAGCATCGCATAGAGTATCGTGCTGAATACTGCATGCATAATGATAACAAACAAGAGCACAAACACTACCGGTACGTTCTTCGTAACACCTGCACCGTTTTTAAGATAAGAGAACAGGAAGAAACCGGCAAGCGGAACAAAACCCGAAAGTGTCGCGAGAAGACCTACGGAACAGAATTTCGACATGATGATCTTAAAAGGCGAATATCCTGTCATCACATCATAAAGTGCCATCCTGTTATTATATGATGTACCGATGTAGACACCGACCATCGTGCAAGAGATCAGGATAGTTACCGCGAGGGCCGCCTGAGATGAAGTAAAAAGTGAAGCATCAAGTGTTGCCTTGCTATAGTTCTTGGTCGCAATTGGCAGTATGCATGTTGAACCTACCGTCAGCACTACTATAAGAAGAGCATAAAGACCAGAATGTCTGAGTCTGTAAAAATCCGCTCTGATCAGATTAAGCATGATTACCACCTACCTTTGACAGATAATACTCTTCGAGGTTAGCACCCTCGCAGATGAATTTAAGGATCGTGAGATCCGCGTTGGTTATCGTTTTCGAGATCTTTGAAAGATCATCGAACTTCTCGAAAACATGTATCTCTTCTCCATGGAAGACTTTATAATTCTTGATACCGAGCTGCTGCTCCAAAACCGTAGCAGTCCTGTTAACATCATCAGTCTTTACTGTAAGATGATTCTCACACTTGATAGCAAGTTCTTCTGCTGAAATATGCTCGACAAGACAGCCTCTGTTGATGATCGCGTAATCGGTACAAAGTTCCGAGAGTTCAGAAAGAAGATGACTCGAGATAAGTATCGTTACATTTCTCTCATTGGAAAGTCTGGAGAGCATCTTTCTTACGTCAACCATTCCTTCAGGATCAAGTCCGTTGACAGGTTCATCAAGTACAAGGATATCCGGTTCTGAAAGAAGTGACATCGCGATACCGAGTCTCTGTCTCATGCCGAGGGAGAACTTCTTTGTCTTCTTGCTTCCTACATCAGAAAGTCCGACAAAATCCAAGAGCTCGTCTATCCTCTCTTTACGTGAGATGCCCTTCAGACATCTTATATATTCCATATTCTGCTGTGCAGTCATATTGATATCGAGCATCGGATTCTCGATCATGAAGCTCAGACGTCCTAAGCTGTTATTAATTCCCTTATTTCCGAAATATGTGATCTTACCTGATGATATCGATGTAAGACCTGCCATCATCTTCATTATAGTAGTCTTGCCTGCACCGTTAGGACCAATAAGTCCGCAGATGCTTCCCTGCTCGATCTCGACAGAAAAATTATCGACAACCGTGGCTTTACCGTATTTCTTGGTAATGTTGTCGAGTTTGATTATCGTGTTACCCATAAAGGTCACTCCTTTCTCTTTTCAATAAAGAGTATAGGAGTTCATGGTTAACACCAGGTAAACAAAAAGGTTAAATAAAGGTTAAATCATTTCTTGAGTCTGTAGCCCATTCCCCAAACAGTCTCAATATAATCTGTATCAGGATCGGCTTCCTTAAGCTTCGTCCTTATATTACTCAGATGCACCTTGATGATATTGTCATCATCCAGATATTTCTCATTCCATACGCTCTCATAGAGATTGGACTTCGAAAAAAGCTTATCCGGATTATTGAGAAGAAGTTCAAGGATAGAATATTCTTTTGCAGATAAGACGATATCCTTACCATTAACATTGATCGCCTTTCTTAAGTTATCCATAACAATATTCTTATATGTGGTCTTATCTTCTTTGGTAACTGAGCTCTTTCCACTCCTTCGAAGAACAGCTTCGATCCTTACAGTAAGTTCATCAAGATCGAATGGTTTTGTGACATAATCATCCGCACCAAGTCTCATCAACTCGACCTTATTTTGAACGAGTCCTTTGGCTGACAATACGATAACAGGCACGTCAGAAAAGCTCCTCAACTCAGCCAAAACCTGATCACCACTCTTATATGGAAGCATGAGATCAAGGATAATAAGATCAGGACACTTTTTCTTCACAATTGGGATGACCTCTAATCCGTTCGCACACGAAACACACGAATATCCGATTTCGCCTAGATATTCGCACAATAGACGGTTTATCTCCTTGTCATCTTCTACCACTAAAATTAACATATTCATAAAATTATTATATAAAAATTCACATTTTTGACAAGATTGTTTCTTTTTTTCGTGCTACCTAAATGTTAAAATATATTTGAATTAAAGGTTTGATATGAACTGATGGAAACTGGAAATTGATGTGTATCGTTTTTGTTTGTTTTGGAGGTTCTTATGAAACAGATTCAAAAGACTAAACGTGGATTCACTCTCGTCGAGATGGTTCTGGTCATCGCGATCATCGTGATTCTTGCAACAGTCATGTTAGCTGGTGTTGCTAAATACCTTAAATATGCTAAGACTGCAGCAGAAGATCTTGATGATCACATTCAGAGCACAAACTCGATCTCAGCAGAGATTGAACACCAAGTAGTTGGCTGATCCCCAACGAGTTGACCCCACAACTTGTTGGCCCCATGAAGACCATCCCGAGGAGCGGATGGTCTTTTCTATTGCGCAAAAAGTTGTTTTCGATAGGACGTATTATTATAATCAATGAAGTAATAGAAAAATGTAAGGGGTTATATCATGCTTGATATAAAGAAATGTCTGAAGGGCGCATGGAAAAGTATGAAGAGCAGATACTTTGTAAATGTGCTGATCGTATTCCTCGCAGGCATCATAGTTGGTGGTTATTCACTTAATACTCATGTTGCAACAATCGGTAATTCCGAGTCACCGGATATCCTGGCTCAGAAAGAAGCTACTCAGATCCTCGATAGAATGACGGGTAAATCGAACTCTGATGTCATCAAGGATTTCGCTGAATCCCAGGAGATCATAAGAGTCACGACGGATAAAGATTCAGTAGCAAGGAAATATACCGAAGGCGTTATGTCGGTTCTCGTTAACTCGATATCGTCTTCAGGATCTTTCGGATTCGGTGTGCTTAACGGAATCAACACTCTTGTGTTTAAAGACAAGATCGCTTCTTCGATAGTCATCTTCGCATTCGCGATCATCCTCCTTCTGATGAACGTCTTTATAAAGAATGTCATGATGGTCGGTAAATGCAGGTATTTCCTGGAGCACAGACGATACAAGGACACGGGACCCGATAAGTTCCTGTTCGTATATAAATACGGCAAGACTCTAAACGTTGCCAAGGTAATGTTCATTAAATATGTATTCCAGTTTCTTTGGAATATCACGATCATCGGAGGTATCGTAAAGTCATACGAATATTCCATGATCCCATATGTTCTTGCCGAGAATCCTGACATTAAGTGGAAAGAAGCATTTAAGATCTCCAAGCAGATGACAAAGGGAGATAAGAAACGTCTCTTCGCGATCGATATCATCTATGGTATTGGTTATTTGATCTCACCTTTCACCTTTAATCTTCTTGCAGTCTTCCTCCTGGATCCTTTGAAGGAGTGTGCTTATTCTGAGATCTATATGGATCTTCGCGACAAGAAGAGAGACATCATCGACTATAGAGAACTTCTTAACGATAATGCACTTGAAGAGAACAAGACCGTCTACGGTTCATATCCTGATTATGCTTATCAGTTAAAACCGCTCGAGAAGCGTAAGTGGATCAAGATCGATTACGACAGAAAGTATTCATTCTGGACTATCGTATTATTCTTCTTTACGTTCTCACACTGCGGATGGCTCTGGGAAGTATTCTACAGCCTCCTGAATAACGGTAGGCTCGTCAATCGAGGAACCATGTTCGGTCCTTGGCTTCCTATCTACGGATTCGGCGGACTTATCATAATCGTCTGCTTAAAGCCTCTCAGAAAACGTCCGTTCATAATGTTCATCGGAACATTTATCGCATGCGGAATACTCGAATATTTTGCAGCATGGATGCTCGAGACATTGTTCCACACGAAGTGGTGGGACTATACCGGATTCTTCCTTAACATTCACGGAAGAGTATGTCTCGAGGGCTTGTTCGTATTCGGTCTTGCAGGAGTAGCGTTCACTTATGTCTTCGCTCCGCTTCTTGATAATCTTTACAGTTATATCAAGTTAAAGCCTAAGAAGATCGCCTGCGCTGTTCTTCTCGTATTGTTCCTAACTGATCTTGGTTACTCAGCATTTCATCCGAATTCAGGTGCCGGCATCACTTATGATGACGAGGAAAAGATCGAGGAAACAGCGGTAACTCAATAACCGATCTTACACAAGATATCATCGATAAGCCTTGCGTTCTTTAACGAGAACTCAGGGCTTATTTCTGTTGGGACATTATTCATGATCGCATTATTCATATCCTCTATCTCGAGCTTATAATTCTGGTTAACATGAACATTACGGATGATAGTCTCTCCGCCCTTGATGATCTTATAGGATACGTCTCCGTCCTGGTTATAGTAAACTTCAGATCTGATATCGCCCTTTGTTCCGTGGATAAAGAGCCTGTCGTATCTGCTGTCTGATCCGATACCCAATATCATTCCTACATTAAAGGAGGCTCTGGCTCCGTTTTCGAACTTTAAGAGAACACCGACAAATGAATCGACACCTTCGTCAGTCATCTCAGCATCAGCCTTTACATAAGAGATCTCAGAATCAATAAGCGACAGTATCATCGTTGTACAATAACAGCCGAGATCATATACCATGCCTCCGCCAAGTTCCTTATGTAGTCTAAAGTCCTCAGCATATCCCTGAGTAAGGAATGCAGTATCGACATAGACAACGTCGCCAATGATACCGCTATTTACATCTTCGATAAGAGCTTTCATATATTCACTGTGAAGATATGCATATGCTTCCATGAGGATGACATTGTTCTCTTTGGCAACCTTGAACATCTCTTCAGCTTCTGCACAGTTAAGAGCGAGCGGCTTCTCGCATAGAACGTGCTTTCCGGCTTTAAGTGCCTTTATGACCCATTCCTTATGGATATTATTTGGAAGAGGGATATATACCGCATCGATGTTCGGATCTTCAAGAAGCTTATCGTATCCGACATAGCCGATCTTGATGTCATACCTTTGGCAGAAATCTTTTACCTTCTGTTCAGATCTTCCGGCGATCGCATATATCTCACAATTATCCGCGATCTTCATTCCAGGAATAGTTCCGTATGTAAGGATGTTTGCCGTTCCCATGATTCCCCATCTGATGCTCATAATATCTCCACCTTTCGTGAATAGTCTTATACCGTGATATTACAGGAAAACGGGCATATGAGCAATAACGTCATTCGATAGTGAATCCGTCGCCCCAACTTGCTTTTTTTGCTCTCTTATAGTTCTCGCCGTCTTTTTTTCGAAGAGTGATATCCTTGTTCTCATCCTTGCCGCAAACAGTAAGATCTATCCTTCCCTTACCGATCACAGGGTGCCTTAGGATACGCATCTCACTTCGCTCACATGGTGTTTTCGAAAAGGATATGAAAGAATACTTCTCATCTTCAAAAGGCACATCAGCTTCCTTGATGAGTTTATGGATCTTGCTTCTTTGAACTCTGGTAGAAAAGTGACACCAGTCGTCACTGCTGAGCCTGCATTTACCGTCGTGAGGGCAAGGAGCTACGAGAAATGCACCTTTACTCAGAAGATATTCCCTGACCTTCATAATGACCTTAAAGCCTTCCTGGGTTCCGGGCTCTATGATCGTCAAGAGCTTATCGGTGCTGTTCCACATCATCTCGAGAACGCTCTCGAGATAAGACGGATCGAGCTCATTTAAAACGTAGGAAGAAATGACAAGATCGGAAGTTCCGTTAAGCTTGTCTTTCGTCAGGTCAAAATCGTTCCAAGCTACATTTCCAAGCGTGGTGTCAGCCATAAGAGAAGAGCCTATCTTACGCATCATCTCTTCACGTTCAAAACAGGTTATATCGGTTGCGCCGAAAACATTAAAAGAGGCCCAGGAAGCTGAACCGCTCCCTGCGCCTATATCGTATACCTTATCTATATTACCGCTAAATCCGGTCAGATTCAGAGCATCACATACCGCTGAATATGTCGCCGGCATCCTGACTGCCGAATAGACCATCGCCTCTGTCTTGCCTGATACAAGACGCTTACCTGCACCGCTCTCATTCTTGTATTTGGATGTGATATTCTTAGAGATCTTCTTAAGTTCGTCTGAACTCATCCCTTCGAAAAAACTATCGATCTTCCCTTTAAGCTCGAGCGGTAATTCCATTAAACTTACCTGATCGTGTAGGTATTATACTGAGTCTTTAAGGATTCAAATGTAACATTATCATCAAAGTAAGAACCGATCTTCTTTCCGTCAAGAGCGACATAGGAATCATCTTCAAAGACAACTGCAAAACTATTGCCGCACTTAACGAATACTACCGTCTCACCTGAATGCTCTTTGAGCACACTATTAAATGTCTCGATGATATCACTGTCATCCAACAGGTAACAATCATCATAATCAGTACCAGAGATCTCAATAAATGCTACAACCTCAGATCCGTCGAAGACAGGGAAATATCTGGTTACATTATCCTTCTCTGACTTAACGTCATTGATCGAAGGCCATGTAAACGATGCGAGTGATACTTCAAGGTCCTCGATCTCCTTACTGTTATATCCGTTCAGATCATAGAGGATATCCTCTTTGTTCTCCAGAATATAATCATATGCAATGCTTCCGTCACCACCAAGAGTGTAGCTGTAATCAGAAACTGTAGTCGTTGTATCCTGACTCTTAGGGCCCTTAGAAGTGCTGTAATTTCTATCACCTGCCTCAGTTTCTTCAGCTGCTACTTCAATAGAATCGTTCATATCCTCGTCATCGATCGCAGCATTTTCTCCCTTCGATATACTCATTGAATCCTCAGACTTAGTCCTTGTAAGAAGCTTGCCCTGATCTCCGCTTCTAAGGAACGGGAAAGCAACAAGACCACCTATAATAAGAACGGCAGCCGCTGCAACAATGTAACCGATATAATGCTTCTTACGCTCATTGATCAACGGCGTGCTCTTAGCTTTGATCGGCTCCAAAGAGAGAAGATCATCATC
>JAGCGE010000044.1 GCA_017649745.1 Clostridiales bacterium
GGATAAGTTCAGACCGGAATCGGCTAACGAGACTGTCATTGAGGATGAGAATAAAGTAAAGATCGCTAACGGAAACAAGAGCGCTTTTAATCAGGCACAGGCTATGAAAGAACTTCGTGCCATGGAGCGTAAAGACAACAAATAATTATATTCTTGCGTAGCACATGAGAATAACCTATGGTCGAGGTATCGGCCATAGGTTATAATCTTTTCGGAAAGAAAAATCACACGGAGGACAATGATGAAGATCGCGATCGTTACAGGTGCATCATCGGGTATTGGAGAGGCTTTTCTACGGGAACTAGTTAAGACTGACGGAGCCTTCGGGAGAAGTTTCGATCAGATTTGGATAATCGCGAGACGTATGGACAAGCTCGAAGCTCTCAGAAACGAGCTTGGCGACAGCGTCGTTCCGCTTAAGATGGATCTGACTGCTCCTGAAGACATTGTGATCCTTGAGGATAAGCTTCGTTCGGAAAAGCCTAAGGTCGATCTTCTCATCAATTGCGCCGGAATGGGTAAGAGAGGAACAGTTTTCGATAACAGTCTTGATGATCTCGAAAAGACTGTCGAACTTAATTGCAACTGCCTTACTAAGATAACAAGGATATGCCTTCCGTACATGACGGAGGATAATCCTGATTATAAGAATGGTCCGAGGATCCTGAATATCGCTTCATCAGCGGCTTTCCTGCCTCAGCCTGGCTTCTCTGTTTACGCAGCATCGAAGTCGTATGTAACGAGCTTTTCGAGAGCTCTAAGAGTCGAAGTCAGAAAGTTCAATATCGGTGTTACGACTGTGTGCCCTGGTCCTGTTAAGACGGAGTTTCTTAAGAAGGCGACAGACAACAAGGAAGGTGACTTCACCGGCATAAGAGCACTTTGCGCGGCTGACCCTGTGAAACTTGCGAAGGCTTCATTAAAGGCTGCAAGGAAGGGCAGGGGAATGCTCGTTTATAAGGTCTCACAGAAGGCACTTCATGTCGCATCCAAGATCGTTCCGACATCACTTATTCTCTGGGTCGAGAAGGTCACAATGAAACAGTGCTGACATAAGCCGATTTAGTGGTATTTGTACACTAGACTAGTTTAGTATGCACTTTTATAATGATTCACGGATTCACTAGAAAAGAGGAGAAGATAAATGCTTGACGTCTCTAACGTTACCCTTATGTTTGGAAGCAGAACGCTTTTCGAAGGGGTAAATATTCAATTCACAAAAGGTAACTGCTACGGCATCATTGGTGCTAACGGTGCAGGTAAATCGACATTCCTTAAGGTATTGACCGGAGAGGTCGAGCCACAGAAGGGTTTTGTAAACCTTCCTAAGACGGAGAGAATGTCAGTCCTCGAACAGGATCACTTTAAATATGACGATTACCTCGTAAGGGAGACCGTTATCATGGGTCACAAGCGCCTTTACGAGATCATGAAAGAGAAGGAAAGGCTCTATGCGAAGCCTGACTTCAACGACGAAGACGGAATCTTATTAGGCGAGCTCGAAGGAGAGTTCGCAGAGCTCGACGGTTGGTCTGCTGAGAGTAATGCCGAGATACTTCTTCAGGGTCTTGGCATGGGTGAAGAATTCTATGAGCGTCCAATGAGAGATCTTACTGGTGGTCAGAAGGTCAAGGTCCTTCTTGCTCAGGCATTGTTCGGTAACCCGGATGTTCTCCTTCTCGACGAGCCTACGAACCACCTCGATCTTAACAGCTGCCGCTGGCTCGAGAACTATCTCATGGACTTCGAGAACTGTGTCCTCGTTGTATCTCATGACCGTCACTTCCTTAACAAAGTATGTACCCACATCGTAGATATCGACTTTAAGCAGGTTACACTTTTCCAGGGCAACTACGATTTCTGGTATGAATATACACAGCTTTCGCTTCGCCAGCTCCGTGATCAGACAAAGAAGATCGAAGCAAGAAGGAAAGAACTCCAGGACTTCATCGCGAGATTCTCTGCGAATGCTTCTAAGTCCAAGCAGGCAACAAGCCGTAAGAAGCTTCTCGAAAACATGGAACTTCCTGAAGTTAAGCAATCTTCTAGAAGATATCCGTTCATTGCATTTACTCAGGATCGTGAGATCGGTAACGATGTCTTGTTCGTAACAGATGTTTCAGCTACAAGCAACGGCAGACAGACATTGAGCCATGTAACTTTTTCGATGGAGAGAGATGACAGGATCGCATTTGTCGGTAAGGACGAAGTAGCGATCACGCAGATCCTTAATATCCTCGCAGGTGAAGAAGAGGATTATGAAGGTGAGGTCAAGTGGGGTATCACAACATCCAGATCTTATCTTCCTAAGGACAACTCGAAATTCTTCGACGGCTGTGACTTAACCCTTGCTGACTGGCTTAGACAGTTCTCCAAGGATCAGACAGAAACATACATAAGAGGATTCCTTGGAAGGATGCTTTTCTCAGGTGAAGAAGCAGGCAAGAGCGCGAAGGTCCTTTCTGGAGGAGAGAAAGTTCGTCTCATGCTTTCACGTATGATGCTTACAAACTCCAACATCATTATCCTTGACGATCCTACGAACCACTTGGACCTTGAGGCTATCACTTCTCTTAACGAAGGTATCAAGAAGTTCCCGGGTCCGATCCTCTTTACTTCTCATGACCGCGAGCTTGTAAATACAGTTGCTAATCGTATCATTGAGATCACTGATAGTGGTATAATCGATAAGAGAATGACCTACGACGAATATCTCGAATGGCGTTCGGAAAATGTCGAGGGCAGTCTCGATTAATCGATCGGAGGACTGATACATGTCTACTACCAAAACTTGCGTTACACCGACTTTTGAGAGCATCTATAACGAGATCGCTTTAAGAGCATCAAAGGCTAAGTTTACATCGGATTTCTTTGCTACACAGATCACTCTTACGGGTAAGCTCGAATTCAGACCATTATATGTGAAGGTAGAGGATCGTAAAGCCGAAGTTGCACCATACGAATACAACAATGCGAGTTTTTATATTGATGCGGATACAGATGTTTTTGCTGCTATCCTGAATGGTAAGAGATGTATCTGTGATGCGATCTCAGAACACGCTGTTGTGATACATGGAGATCCTAATATGGTTGTTTTGTTTATCAAAGCAATGCAGTTATAATCAGATTTTGTCAATTAGTACCCAATTAAGGGCATTCGATCCACCGTTTTCAGCGGTGGATCATTATTTTTTGCAAAACGTTTCGCGATGAAAAGGCGGGACTGATCACATTAAAAACGGGCATATATTCTTTGCTTATTTCCCAGGGTAACAGAAACTTAACCTTTACATCGTTTTTGTACAATGTAACTGAAAAAAATGTCAGTTTTTTGATTTGATAATTACCTCCGACCGTTATTTAATATAAATATTATATTTAGTGTTAGTCTGGGGGGGTTCGATTTGACACGCAGAATGTTTGATAAGGCAAGACTATTGGCTCTTGTCCTTGTAGGATTACTCACGATCACATTATTCCAAGTTCCTGTTAATGCAGCGGTTATCGAGAGAGATATACCGATCGAGCATGATCAGGAAACAGCTCGTCAGTTGTTTGACTTGATCAATACTTACAGATCAAATAACGGTGCACCACAGCTGACTTATGATTACACGATCGAGCAGATCGCTATCATAAGAACTGAGGAGCTCGGAGAGAATTACGGTAATATCCGTCCGAATGGTCAGAAGTGGAATACCGTAAAGATCGGTGATGTCGTATCTAATGGTGAGTGCAGGAACCAGGGTTGTACTTCTGCACAAAGTTTCTACAACGAATTGATAGATACGAAGGGCAATAATCCGTACTTAGAGTTCCTTCTTGATGGAGACTTCGCTTCGATCGGTATCGGTTATGCGAAGATCAACGGTATCGGCTACTGGGCTGTCGAATTCGCAACGGATGTCTATAACACCAACGAGACTGTTCCGGATAAATCAACTACCTACAGACACGTTACAGTCGATCTCGCTAATGCCATAGGTTATTGTACTATCGTGATCGACGGTACGGAAAAAATGTCTTATGAGAATCTGTATAAGAATGCTGCGTACACTATAGAGACTAAGGGAGTAAGGCTCTCATATGGTAGTGGCTATAACTCATATATATACCTCAATCCAGACGAATACACTGTTGAATGGTCAGCAGACAGTGACAATCTTGTTTTCCAAGACGGCATGATGTATACGAATGACGGTTGTTTTGATTGCGAAGTTTACGCAAATGTCTATTACGAAGGTGTTCGCATAGCCGGTAATTCAGTTACTGTTTTTGCCAATATGAATAACAACCCTAATCCTGTTACTCCTACACCGGATCCTACGGATACCCCAACTGTAAATCCTGTTAAAGATCTCAGAACTGACAGTGACAAGACAAAGAATGTCTTGATGAACGATTCTGTTACTCTTGAAGCAAAGATCAATGCCAGTGATTTCCAGCAGGTAAGATATCAGTGGAGAAAACTGAATGAATACAACGGAAGTTATATCATCATCCAGGGAAAAACTGACTCAACATTTACATTCTCTGCTGATGAGACAGCTACATACAGATGTGAGGTCAAGGCAGACGGTAATACATATAATCTTGATTACAAGGTCAATGTTACTACTCCGGAACTCACGATCTCAGACAGCAATCTTAACAGAACAGTCAACAAGGGCTCTTCAGTAGTTCTTGCTCCAACAGTAAAGGGAACCGGTGATATTGCTTATACATGGGCATATATCGCAGACAATGGAAATGCTACTGTTTTGGGATATGACAGTGTGCTTGATTTTATCCCGAACAAAGAAGGTACATACAGATGCCTTGTTCATGATAATTACAGCAACTACAAGCAGATAGATTACACTATCACTCTTAAGGATATTTCGCTTATCGATCAGACACCTGAAGAGAATAAGAGCATTACTGCGATTAAGGGTAACCAGTACACATTGCAGACAGTAGTTAAGGGAGAAGGAACCCTCAGTTATTCCTGGCAGGTATCCGAGAATGGCGGCAGTTATACTACTGTTGCAAATGCAAGAAAGAGCAGCCTTACTATTACGGCTAATACTACAGCTACATATCGTTGTATCGTAACTGATTCATATCAGCAGTCAGTTACAGTATCGTTCGATGTTTTCGTTTCTACTCCTGTCCTTGAAGACAGAGGAACAGTAAAGATCGTAACTTCACCGAAGAACGTTACTGCATCTCTTACTGCACTTGTTAATACAGATGAGACAGAGGGTATTCATTATAACTGGTATAAGGTTAATTCCGATGATTCACTCACATCCGTAGGAACAGATAACAAGACTTATTCTCTTACTGCAACCGAGAGCGGTAATTACAGATGTATCGTTACTGATAAGTTCGACAACAGTCTTACATTGAACTTTACTCTTCTCGTAGCTGGTATCGTTGATAAGACACCTGATGAGAATAAGAACATCAAGACTCAGAGTGGAAAGAGTGTAACTCTTAAGGCACTTTATGAGTCTCAGACAGTTGTTAATACAAGTGCGTGCGAATGGCAGGTAGAACAGAACGGTAAATTTGTAAAAGTTAAAGCAGATGATACCGGCGTTTATACTTTCAGACCAACAGAAAATGCCGAGTACCGCTATGTTGTTAAGGACTATCTTGGCGAGACATTGAATATCGATTTTAATATCGAGATCATCAACTCGAATTTCTCTGCAGAGCAGGCTTCCTTTACTGTTAAGTCAGGCTCTGAAGTTACAATGAAAGTATTAGGCACTTCCAATTCCGGCAGCATTACATACAGATGGTATAAAGTTGGTACGGACAACAACATTTCAGTTGGCGGAAATGTTGATACATTAACAGTTTCTCCTGTTAATTCCGAGAACTATATCTGTGATGTTTACGACGGATATGTAACTACTACTGTAAGATTTACGATCAATGTTCCTAAGCTTACAGTTGTAACTACTTCACCTATTGATGTAAGCATTCTGGAAGGCAATTCAACAACATTAGGAGTTAGCGCTGAAAGCGATATTACATACACTCCTACATATTCTTGGGAAAAATCTTCCAACGGTACTGATTTCACTACGATATCAGGCCAGACAAAGAAAACGATTACGGTAAATCCTACGTCTTCAACTTATTATCGTTGTACGGTATCAGACGGCGGATATAATACCGTATCTAAAGTATTCTATGTTTCAGTAGAGACTATCGAACTTAGTTGTACAAATACTTATGAAGAGAGAAACCTCGTTCTTCCATATGATAGTTCTCCTACTTTTGAGGCTAAGGTTTCTTCTAATTCAACCACGGTAAATTATAAGTGGTACAGGATCGATGAGAACGGTTCTGCAACTGGCGTTGGAACTAATAAGAAAACTTACTCAGTATCTTCGCTCAGTGGTTTGAAAAAATCTACGACATTCCGTTGCGATGTAACTGCAGGAAGTCATTCCATCAGTATCTATTTCAACGTAACAATACCTGAGCTTACAGATCGCACACCGGCTTCTGATAAGAATGTAAAGATCAAACTCGGTCAATCCGTAACTCTTACAGCTCTTTATGATTCTTATGGAGATAGTTCAGTTCAGTGGTGCACTAAGTCCATGGGTTCTTATACTCCTATTGCTGGAGCTACATCTGATTCATTTACAGTAACTCCTGAAAAGGGTGGTGTAAGCTACTACTATTGCAAGGTAAGTGATTCGTATAATAACGAGCTCTACATCGAGTATACAGTTAATGTATGCGAGATGACATCCAAGGCTTTGACTCCTACCAGAAGTGTTGTAGCAGCAGGTACTTCCGATACTATGAAGGTAGAAGTCAAGACAACTCCTAACACAAGTGTTGAGTACAGATGGGCTGTAGTAACTAACGGTAACAAGAACTACATCGAAGGAGAGAATACTTCTTCACTTTCAGTTACTGTTAATTCTTCAACAAAGTATTGCTGGGAGATCACAAGTGAGTATGATATACAGTTTGTTTACTTTGAGTATGTAGTTCCTAAGATGACAGTAACAGCAAATAACGATACAGATATCATCTGTAAGGCAAATGATACTGTCAGATTGGAGATCAATGCTGTAAGCGACTCAACATCTAATATCACTTACAAGTGGTCATATTCAACTGACGGCGGTCAGAACTATACTGATATCGTCAGATACACTTCAACATTGCTTCCTTCCGTAAAGCAGACAACTATGTATCGTTGTGTTGTTTCTGACGGAATAAACACTGAGACGGTTATCTTTATGGTAAAAGTTGCATCTCTTACTATGAATGCAACAAGCCAGACTTCCTTTATCAAAAAGTCAGGTGATACTGTCAAGATGTCAGTAGATGCTGTTACTGTAAACGGATCACCTGTTGAGTATACCTGGTACGTATCAAATAACGGTGGTATCAGCTACACTCAGATCAGTAATTCTAATAGTAAAGAACACAGTATCACAGTAGATTCTTCGTTAAAGTATAAATGTACTGCTTTTGACGGATATAACACAGAGAGCGTATATTTTGACGTTAAGATGGCTACCTTAAGTGTTACTAGAGTTTCCAATCAATCTTATGAAGTCAAGAAGGGAACAGGCATAACTCTTGAGGTCAATGTTGATACCAATATTCCTGGAACAACATATACATGGTACAGATCCGGAGTTGTTATTGACGGTGTTTCTACAACAACATTGAATATCGTTGCTGACAGCTCAGCTGAATACAGTTTTGTAGCTTCTAATGATTATGAGACTTCTGAACCTGTTACTTTTAGCGTGAAAGTTCCGGTTTTGACTGCTCAGGCAAAATCAGAAACAAATGTAAGTATCATCAAGGGCAATTCAGTTGATCTGAATGTTGAGGCACAAACAACTTCAACTTCTTCTGAAGTTAAGTATTCCTGGTCAGTATCAAATGCAGGAGGAGAATATGTTTCTGTTTTCGGAGACGAGAATTCGATCACAGTTTCTCCTAATGCTACATGCAGATATTGCTGTACAGTAAGTGACAAGTTCAATGAAGAAAAGATCTATTTTGATGTCACAGTAAACTCCGTAAAGATTACGGACAAGACTGCTGTTCAGGATAAGATCAAGACTGTTCAGAGTGGCACAAATGTTGTCTTTAAAGCTGAAGTCGATACTAATGTTAATGTTTATTACTACTGGGAAAAGATGACAGAAGACGGCCCTGTTTCAGTAACAGGTGACGGTGCTTCCTATATGTTCAGAGCAGATTCTACAGCTGATTACAGATGTATCGTAACTGATAATAAGGAAGAAGAGGTTATCATCTATTTCAAGGTAATCGTTCCAAAGATTACTGTCGTAGATGAGCCATCATCACCAAGAGATTTCACTGCAAAATATAATGAGACTTATACTTTGACAGCTGAGGTCGAGGCAGATGCCGATACACATTATAAGTGGATGCAGAAAGCCGGAGACAACTATGTTTCAACAGGTGTTGAAAGTGAGTCCTATTTGTTCAAGGCAACAGCTTCCACATCTTTAAGATGCATCGTTACTGATGACTATGGAAACGAAGTCAGCATCGATTTCAACATTACTGTTCCTACTCTTAGGGCTGAGACAGATTCTGTTAACTATAAGAGAGGTAAGGGCGACAGAGTAGATCTTTATGCTGTTGCAACAAGCGATGTTAATTCCGTGCTCCATTATGCATGGTACGAAGTATCTGCTAACGGACAGGCAAAACTCTTAGACTGTACTACTGAGTCATACAGAGTTTATCCTACATCTTCTGTAACTTATCGTTGTGATGTTACTGATGATTACAACAACAAGGTAAGCATCACTTATAATATTGAGATCTTCGGACTTACTGTTTCTACAGAACAAAAGGATTTCGAGATCTTCAAGGGCTCAAAGGCTGAGCTTGAATTATCAGCTGTTACTACATCTGATAAGGCCGTATCATTCAAGTGGTATCAGAATGATACAGAATCAACACCATTTAATACAAAAGACAGTAAGGTATCGGTAGCACCTGAAACAAATACGACATACTACTGTATCGTATCTGATGGCTATAACATCGAGACTGTTAAGTTTACAGTTACAGTTATCGTTCCTACTCTTACGGTAACTACAGAGAAGAACACATACAGTGTTTACAAGAACGAGACAGTATCGTTGAGCGTTAACGCAGTAAGCACAGGTGAGGGCGCTCTTGTTTATGAATGGTATAAGAAGAATGGTGAGTCTTATGAACTTATAAGCGGTGCTGAGTCATATTCTTATACGTTTAATGCTGAAGTATCCGGTTCTTATCGTTGTACGGTAAAGGATAGCTATGGTAACAGATCAGATGTTGAGTTTACAGTCAACGTTACAACACCTGAGTTTATCGTTGATCCTGATCTTGAGACAGTTATCAATGCTGATCTCAATTCAACTGTAACGCTTAGGGCAGGAACTTTGACACAGGGTAATGTTTATTACCAGTGGCAGATCAAGGACGGTGATACATATAAGGATATTACCGGAGCAAATAACGCTACATATTCATTTACTGCTTCAAAAGCAACAGAGTTCAGATGCATCCTTTCCGATGATTATGAGCATTCTGCTATGGTTATCTATACAGTCAATGTATCTGCACCTACGATCGTTATTTCTAACACTCCTGATGATCTTGTTAAAAATGTTCTTGTAGGCGAGAACAAACGACTTGAAGTTAAAGCTTCTATCAGTGATGATTCTTCTCTTAAGTATAAGTGGGAAAAATCAACTGATAACGGCGCAACATGGGAGTTGAAAGAAGGAGATTGGACTAACTATAGACACAACTCAGATACTGTTGTATCAAACGAATATGCGAGATATCGTTGTACTGTAACGAGTAGTAAGTACGGTCACAGCGAGTCAGTCGTATTCTTTGTAAACCCTGTTGAAAAGCTAACAGCTTCTATAAGCGCTACACCTGGAACAACTGTATACGAAACTGATACTGTATCTATCAATGTAGAAGCAACAGGTACGGGTGTTCTTACATACTCATGGTATTGTAACAACAAGCTTATCGAGAGTTGTGATGATCCAACATACACATTTAAGGCTTCTACAACAGCTAGTTACAAGTGTATTGTCGGCGACAGATTTGGAAACACCTTAACAACTAAGTCTGTTTCGATCACTGTTATTAAGCCAAAGGTTACGTTCGCGTATACTACAACAAATCTTACAGCAACCAAGAATGACAACGTTTCTCTCGAAGCAAAAGCTACGGGAGTTGGTGATCTCGCATATTTATGGGAGGAGTCATTTGACGGAAGCACATATCATGCATATAACTGCACTTCCAGAACGCTGAAATTTAAGGCTACAGAGAAAGTTTGGTATCGTTGTACTGTAACTGATACAAAGTACAATGTATCTAACAGTATCGTATTCAAGATAACTGTAAATGTTCCTACACTGACCGTTTCATCAGACAGGACGTTCAGTATAACTAAGGGTTCAGATGTTACTTTGGATACATCCGCTAAAGGAACTGGTACTCTGAATTACAATTGGGAAGTTTCTACTGACGGAGGTAAGACATATGCTTATGCTAGCAGTTATAAGACTTCAAGCATAAAGCTTACCAAGGTTGAAAGTCCTGTTAAGTATCGTTGTACAGTAACAGATACTTATGGTAATTCAAAGGTAGTAAACTTTGATGTTAAGGTTACGGAGACAACGACATCAACATCTCCTTCTCCTTCTGGAGGTCCATCAGGAAGCCTTGAGGTTACATATGAGGTTGATCCGGGTACATCTGTATACCAGGGTGATAAGGTAACTATTAAAGTTTCTACTAACAGTACAGCTGCATTAACATATTCATGGTCTTCTAGAGAAACAGGAGATATCAGTAATGCTAAGGGTCCTACTTGTACTTTCACAGCATCATTGAATGACACATATTTCTGTAAAGTATCTGATGGAAAGACAACAAAGACAGCAACTATCAGGATCACTGTTGCTAAACCAAAGGTTACTATCAACAATTCTTCTGCTGAGAAGTCGTTCACAGCTAAGAACGGTGAATCGGTCAAGATAGAAGTAAAGGCATCCGCTATCGGAAGTCTCAAGTATACTTGGGAGGAGTCATTTGACGGAAATAACTTCCATTCATACAGTGGAAGTTCGGCAACTCTTTCGTTTACTGCTTCAAAGAATGTTTGGTATCGTTGTACGGTAACTGATACGAAGTATAATGTAACTAATGAGGTTACTTTCAGAGTAACAGTTAAGGGTTCGACTACAACTACTTCGACGAATCCGACTAATACAACGAGCCCTACAAATACAACAAGACCTACAAATACAACAAGGCCTACCAATACAACTGCTCCTACACCTGCAGCTACGGGTAAGAGTGATATACAGGCTTTCGTTGACAGAATGTACAGTTGTGTACTCGGTAGAGAACCTGAGGAAAAGGGTGCTCAGTACTGGGCTGACGAGCTTTATGAGTTCAGGGTATCAGGTGCTGATGTTGCTCATCTCTTCCTCGATTGTCAGGAGTTTAAGGACAGAAAGACAACGGATTCAGAGTTTGTTGATATCCTTTACAGAACATTCTTCAACAGAGAACCTGAGCCAAACGGCAAGAAGTTCTGGCTTGATTCTCTTAAGAATGGTTCTACAAGAGAACAGGTTGCTGAGGGATTCATTATGTCTCAGGAGTGGGCTGACACTTGTGCCAAGTATGGTATCAGATCCGGTGGAACAGTTAAGCCTCTTGTAAGCATTGATCCGTCCGAAAAGACATATGCCTTTGTAGAGCGTATGTATACAACATGTCTCAAGCGTGAATCCGATAAGTCCGGATGCGAGTATTGGGCAAATAAACTCTCTAACTTTGAGATCACAGGTGAGAATGTCGGATTGATGTTCTTTACAAGTCAGGAGTTTAAGGATCTTAAACTGAATGATTCTCAGTTCATTGATCGTCTTTACCTTACTTTCATGAACCGTAATGCTGATTCTGCAGGTAAAGAATACTGGACCAAGGTCTTGAAGACTTCATCCAGAGAAGCTGTCATACTCGGCTTTACAAGAAGTGAGGAATTCAAGAATCTTTGTATCGAGTCAAGGATCCTTCCTTGCTGATAAATGATAAAAATATCTCAGGGGGAATAATCGTGAGATCTATTAGAAAAAACTTAGTGAGTCTTACAAGTGTTATCTTAACAATGGTCATTGCATTGACTTTCTTCAGTGCGCCTGTATCTGCCAGTGTATACAGTATTCCTGTAACCATAGTTTATGATCAGGCTAATGCACGTAAGATGATGGATAAGGTAAATGAACTTCGTAACAGTAAAGGATTGTCTGCTCTTCAGTATGACTATAACTTAGAGAAGATATCCATTCAAAGATGTGAAGAGCAGGGTATCAGCTATGATACTGCCAGACCTAACGGAGACAGGTTTCAAACTCTGGTAATCAACAATGTTGTATCAGAAGGTGAAATGCACTGTAGAGGATGCAGTACCGTAGATCAGGCGTTTGCTAAATGGAATTCTGATCCTGATAATCAGGCTATGCTTATTGACGGTGATTTTAATGCCTGCTCGGTTGCTCATATCAAGTACAACGAAAATGACTATTGGGTAATGGATTTCCGTCAGAATCTTAGTAAAAACGGAGATACTGTAACAACTGCAAAAACCGGTTCAGTAACCAGAACTGACACGATAGATGATACAAAGATCACCACAGTGCTTGGAATCTTGGTTAACGATTCAAATGATATGGTTCTGTGGAATAACGGAACATATGATTTTAAGGTTCACCTTCAGTTGTCTTCAGGAGCTAAACTGAACAGTACAAATGATATCGATCCGTCTCAGTATTCTGTAAAGTTATCTTATAACTCGTCCGCTTTTACGATCAGTGACGGTAAGATATATACGAAAGAAAAGGCGTTCGATCAGGAAGTTACAGTTACTTGTACACTCAAGAACGGAGCTACTACTTCAAATACTGTTTTTGTTACTATCCAGGATGGAAGTGCAAATCCGAATAACAACAATAACGGCGGTAATAATGGCGGTAATAATGGTGGCAACAATGGCGGAAACAACGGAGGCAATAACGGTGGTAATAGCGGCAAAACCAATACGCCTGCACCTGCAACTTCAACACCTGTTCCAAATGTTCCGCTCCCGTCAAACGGAAGCAGTGAGAGTGTCGATCAGATCAGAGCTTTCGTAAACAGACTTTATCAGGATGTACTCGGAAGAGAGCCTGAGACTGAAGGTGCTAACTACTGGGCTGAAGAACTTTACAATTTCAAGAACACAGGTGCGACAGCAGCGAACTTCTTTATTTTCAGTCAGGAGTATAAGGACAAGCACACTAACAATGAAGAGTTCGTTAATACACTCTATAAAGCTTTCTTCTCCAGAACACCTGATGATGCAGGCAAGAAGTTCTGGCTCGATTCCCTTAATTCAGGTTCTACAAGAGAGCAGGTTGCATGGGGATTCATCGATTCACCTGAGTGGGCTAATACATGTGCTGAGTACGGAATCCTCTCCGGCGGAACACATAAGCCGACTACAAAGATCAATCCGACAAACGACACTAACGAGTTCGTAAAGAGACTTTATACAACAGCTCTCGGCCGTTCATATGATCAGGGAGGACTTGATTACTGGGCAGGACTTCTCTCTAACTTTGATATCACAGGTGAGGCAGCAGGTCTCAGTTTCTTCATCTCCGAAGAGATGGAAAGCAAACACCTAAGTAATGATGAGTTCATCGAGCGTTTGTATCAGACATTCATGGGCAGGTCATCTGATGCCGCAGGAAAGGAATACTGGTCAGGAGTTATCAAGAATTCTTCTCGAAAAGACGTAGTTCTGGGATTCACAAGAAGTCCGGAGTTCGTTGAGAAATGTATACAGGCAAGGATACTTCCTTTCTAAGACAAAATTATAAGAGGCGTCGCTGATGAAGCGGCGCCTCTTTTTGTTATTCCTGAATGTTGTAGTAATATTCTTCAACATTGTATATGTTTACACTGTTTTTGGAATTAACAAATTGGGTAATATAATATGTGCTTCCCACTTCGGCTCTGTCATAAACATCTTTATTGACAACGAATTGATTGTTATTGTCATCTGTCAGAATATGGTCGGTATAAGTTGTGGTTGTTCCGTCTTGATCATAGTCTGTCCAGGTATCTGTGTATTTGTGGGTGATAGTCGCATATTTGACAGTCAGTTCTCCGTCTGCTAATGAACGCATAATACCGGAACCGGTGCTCATGAATGCTTTAAATACCAAGAGTGCCAGAGCTATAAATACGCACACAATAGCTCCCAGGAGCGGAAGAGCTTGTACCGGTTCATCAGGTCCCTTTTTCCTTGCGCGCTTTACACAGATAACAAAGCTTACGATACAGATGGTGCATATGATAATACATCCGATGATTACCATAGTCAGGATGCTTGAAAATGCAGTGGAATTGCTTCCGAACTGGTCGAGATAGGTTTCTTTGTCTCTTAGGATGATATCCCATGTGAGTTCTGTTTTTGCAGGATCAGCCTGAAGTATTTTTGCAAGAGAATAAATTATTGTTTGCATAAGTTCATCTCCATATAACCTCTTTTGATATCGATAATATTATAGCAATTAATAGATAATCTTTTTTTGTCATAAAACGTAAAAAAACCTTGCGGATTTTATATTAAATTTTTTTAACAGATGGATTTTAAATCTCCCATTGATATATGCGACGGTGCTATAATAGGGGTGCTTGGCGTGAACAAGGAGGGGCATTCATGGGCAAGAAGAGTAAGTGCATTGAGATACTTACAACAATGGTTATCCTTCTTGTCATGCTCGGAATTTTCTCAGACAGCGTCAAAGCTCAGAATCTTGTTACTTATAATCTCTCAGTCAATTTTAATAAGAATAATGCTCAACAGCTTTTCGGACTCATAAACGAGTGGCGTTCAAGTACTGATAAAGAAACTGATCTCTGGTATTATCCGTCTTCAGATCCGAATACACTTTATTATGTAAATCCTAATGACCTTTGCACATTGCAATACGACTATTTCCTTGAAGAGATAGCTATGCAAAGGGCTGTGGAGTATATCTTTAATACAAGCCATAAAAGACCTGACGGTTCAGCTTTCTCGACTTTGTACGGAGATTATAACGGTTATAAGGGTGAGTGCCTGGGCTATAGCCCTGTTGATTACACTGATGCCGAGTTTATGCTTACGGATGAAAACGGTTGGAGAGAGGATTATGTAAGAACTCTTGCTGATAATGATTCTCGATTGGTCAATTCGGACGGCACGCCGAAAAATACAAGATATGGATTGAGTTCACATAGAACATGCTTATTGAATACAAATTACAGATCGATTGGAATCGCTTGCGTTGTTTATGAGGGCAAACAGTATTGGGCTGTTGAGTTTGGATCGTTAACACCGCGAAAGACAACACCTAATAATATAACTAATCCGTCGACAAGACAGGTAACTATCGATACTGATTACAAGTCAGGATCTTCTTCATATAAACTTCAGGTAGATCTTCTTTACCAGATGGCTGATGCATATGCATATTATGGCCAGATCGGAGTGCCTAATCCTACCGTAACTGTTAAGTTCGGCTCTAGAGGCGCGGTATTATCTTCTGACCAATATACCGTGAACTGGGAAAGCAGCGATGAAAGCATAGCCAAGATAAACGGTAATTCTATCGAGCTTATGAAGCCGGGTGAAGTAACTCTTACAGCTAATGTTGCTACTAATGCGGGTGGCTTTACCGGAAGTGCGAAGACCAAGCTTAATATCAAGCAGCGTGATATCTCTGATGCGACTTTCGGAGGCGTTATTGATCAGACTTACACAGGAAGCGAGATCTATGCTGAGCCGATCGTATTGATGGAAGGAAAGACGCTGGTAAAAGATGTTGATTACGAGATCGCATACGAAGGCGACGATTATATAACGTGTGGAATAAAGCACCTTATCATAGAAGGTAAGGGTAATTTCAAGGGCAACAAACAAGCAACGTATAATATTGTGCCTGCAGATATTTCTGATGTTCAGATCGATTATACAGATAGGGTTACTTATAACGGTAAGTATCAGAATCCGTCGATAAGTGTTTCTTATAACGGTACAAGTTTAAAGAAGGATGTTGATGCCAAGGTTAGTGACTATTCTTTCAAGGATGCAGGTAATTATGTTATCACTTTCGAAGGAATAGGTAACTTTACGGGAACAACGAATATCAATTTCGAGATCGAACCGCTCGATATCGGAGGTTTCAAGATCGGCAGCATCCCGAATGCTGTTTATACAGGTCAGGAGATAGAGCCTTCCGTTACACTTCGTAACGGTAATGATGAGATCGATCCGAAGTATTATGATGTCGGTTATGAGAATAATATCGTTCCAGGAACAGCTACTGTCACAGTTACAGGTAAGGGTAATTATTCAGGAACAGTATCTTCAGAGTTTACTATCTTGCCAAAGGATATCAGCAGCGAGGATGTATTTGTAGAAGAGATAGATTCTTATACATTTACCGGTAATCCGATAATGCCTGATCCGGATGTTTTCGATAAGGACACTGAGCTTGCGCTTAATACTGATTATGAGCTGAGCTATGGAGAGAATTTGAATGTCGGTGAAGGAAGCATCACTATTATCGGAAAAGGATCATACACAGGCCACAGGACAGTTACGTTTGAGATCGATCCGAAAGACATCTCCAATATGGAAGTTGCGGGTCTTGATGATGAAATCTATACAGGAGAGGAGATCACGAGTTCGTTCGCGATCAGCGGTCTGACTTCTGAGGATTACGACGTAACTTATGAGAATAATATTAACGTCGGTACAGCTTCGCTTACGATCGAAGGTAAAGGCAATTACTGCGGCAAGATCGAGGGTAAGACATTCAACATTATCCCTCATGATATCAACAATCTGTTTATTGAAGAGGTCGAGGACAAGACTTATACAGGAGAAGCCCTTACACCTGATATTGTCATCAAGTATGGCGAGTATGTACTTATCGAAAACACTGACTATGAGACAGAGTTTTCGAACAATATCAATGTGGGTATGGCTAAGGTCAAGATCACAGGTCTTGGTAATTATTCCGGAACTATGAACAGGGCTTTTGCTATCAAGTGCAAGCCATGTGATGAGTTTGCTGTCGAGAGTATCGATGATATGACATATACAGGTGAGGAATTGACTTGTTCCGTTGTTATCAAGGACGGCGAGAAAGTCCTTTCTGAAGGAAACGATTATGAGTTGCTTTTCGAAGATAATACAGAGAAGGGCGATGCTAAAGTAACGATCACATTTATTGGAAATTATGTAGGAGAAAAGGAGACTTCGTTCAAGATACTTGCTAAGCCTGTTGATGATCTTACAATAGATGAGATCGGTTCTTATCTTTATACAGGTGATGCATTTACTCCTGAGATCAAGGTATATGACGATGATAAGGAGCTTACAGCAGATACTGATTACACGGTGAGTTACAGCGACAATGTCGAGCCTGGTGATGCGAAGATCACTGTTAAGGGTGAGGGCAATTATACAGGTGAGAAGGTATTTACGTTCAAGATCCAGGCAAGAGATATCTCTGAGCTTTCTGTTGATGAGGTCCTTGTTCAGGAATTTACGGGCGAACCGATCGAACCTTCAGTAACTATCAGATTCGGTGAGACTATCCTTGATAAAGATGATTACGATATCTCTTACGAGAATAATACTGATATAACTTCTGACGAGTCAGTTGCTTATGCAGTGATCGTGGGTAAGGGAACATATACAGGTACGAAGCGTATCCCATTCAGGATCTGCAGTAATACCGTATACGATCTTACTATCGAAGGTTATTCTGATGTTGTCTATTCAGGTGAGGCACATACTCCTAACGTAGTCGTAAAAGACGGCGATGTCACACTTACAAAAGACACAGATTATGAACTCCAATATGAAGATAACACGATGGCCGGAATAGCTAAGATCATAATCAAGGGTATCGGAAGCTACGGCGGAACTCTCGTTAAGGAATTCAATATCGCTAAGTGTGATATCTCAGCTATGACTGTTTCCGGAATCCCTGTAAGCGAAACTTATACATCTGAGGCGATCGAGCCTGAGATCAGTATTACAGGACTTGAGAACATCAGAGATTATGAAGTTAGTTATGAGTCTAACATCGATAAAGGAACTGCATCCGTTATCATCACAGGTAAGGGCAACTACGAAGGTCAGATCGAGAAGACATTTGAGATCAATGCTGCTTCGATCGACGGAGCTACAGTAGCTGAGATCGCTGATATCGAATATAACGGCGAAGCTATAGTTCCTGATCTTGATGTTAAGTTCAAGGAATTGGCATTGAGTGTCGACGATGACTACGAAATAGAGATCGACAATAATACCAATGTCGGAAAGATCGACTTTAAGATCAATGGTAAGGGTAACTTCGACGGTACTAAGGAACTGTCGTTCAATATCGTTCCTATGGATATCTCTGATCTTGGTGTTGAAGAGATCGAAAACCAGGAATATACAGGTTCTCAGATAACTCCGGAAGTTAAGGTCATGTTCGGTGAGCAGGCTCTTAAGGATTCCGATTTCGACTTAAGCTATGGAGAGAACATCAAAGTAAGCAAGAACGGTACCGTTACGATAACAGGTAAGGGCAACTTCACAGGCGAGCTTACTGCGTACTTCACCATCGTTCCTAAGTCCTTAGAGAACTTTACTGTTGAAGGTATCGAAAACAAGTTGTTCACGGGTTCTCATATTACACAGACTATGACTGTTAAGGACGGCGAGAAGGTCCTCGTTAAGGGACTCGACTATGATGTAACTTACGGTGGAAATACTGATGTAGGTGATGAGACTTATGTTATCGAGGGCAAGAATGATTACACCGGAACAATAGAAGGATCATTCAAGATTACCGCTCGTGATATCGGTGAGTTAAATATCATAGAGATACCTGATATGACATATACAGGCAGTGCACTTATCCCTGATATCGACATCGAGTATAACGGAAGGATCCTAATGATGGATACTGATTATACGATCGAGATAACAGGAAATAAGGATGTTGGAGAAGTAGCGTTCAAGATCGTCGGATGCGGTAACTTCCAGGGCGAGAAAGAAGCTTCGTTTAAGATCTTGCCGAGAAGTGCAGATGAGCTTGTTTTCGAAGAGATCCCTGCTATGAATTACACAGGATCTGAACTTGCTCCTTCTGTTGTCATTAAAGACGGCGATAAGGTATTGAAGCAGGATGAAGATTATACGATCGAATGCAGCGATCTTACGTCAGTCGGATCAAAGCAGATCACGGTTACATTCAAGGGTAACTATTCAGGTGAGGAGACTTTGGCTTTCGAGATAAGACCGAAGTCTGCTGAAAACCTTACAGTAGAAGGACTTGGAACTTATGAGTTCACAGGTTCTCCGATCACGCCTGCAGTTGTTGTTAAGGACGGCGATACAGTACTTGCTGAAAACGACTACAAGATCACTTACGAGAATAATACCAATGCGGGTAAGGAAGCCATCGTTCGTGTTAACGGCCGCGGCAATTATGACGAGAAAACATCGGCTGTCTATAAGTTCGAGATAACCGCTAAGGATATTGAAGACTTTACACTTTCAGGCATTAGTGAGACTCCTGTAACATTTACGGGTAGTGCGATCACATTCGACCTTAAGCTTACTGATGGTGAGCAGGATCTTACGACAAGCGATTATGATGTAACTTA
>JAGCGE010000045.1 GCA_017649745.1 Clostridiales bacterium
GGGAAACACAAGAAGTTATAGTCTGACACTAACCTGTGACACCTCCGGGAACTTAGGTAGTTATTGAGTCATATTAATATTCTTAGAAAAAAGTTGTCCGTTCAGTTTGGCGACCAACGGACAACGATAATGAACGACAGAGAACCATGAGTAGGAGCTTTCTGATTAGGTGTTCACTTGATTTGAAGTATAGCACCTGCAATCAGTACAAGCAAGAATTTGCCTTGGCATGGTAAGTGGAGGTGCAGACCAATGTGGAAAATGTGACCATTATGGGAAATAATAAGTACAGGTGTCGGAATTAAGAGTTTCTATGTAGGTGACAGATGTGAAAAGGATTATCGTCTCTGCTCTCATATTGTTGTTAGTATTTTCATGTGTTTCGTGTGATCGAGGTGCAGCTACTGACGAAGCGACGAATCCTTTACAAGAAAATAGTATGTATGCAGGCATTAATGAGTCACAGGCATTTTCATCAGAATCCGTTTGTTTTCCTGATTGCGACAGTATTTATAGTGTTGAGATGATAGGTACTGACTACTTTGTAGTTACTATCGATGGCTTGTACGAAGAATTCTCGGATATTACCTGGAAAGTCTATAAGGTTGATTCATTGAAGAACAAGGTATTATTGTATACCGCTACCTGTGAGCGCGATTCATCCCTGGTAAAGGTTATTAATTCCGAGAAACTTATTCAAATTAACGGCAGCGAATTGAGAGTTTCTGACATAGATGGCAACAATCCTGTTTTGATAAATGCAGAACTTCCCGGTGTTAATACAGTAGAGACCGAGTGCATTGATAATCTGCTCTACATAGGTATGCAGGGAAGAGTTATTGTCTATGATTTGGAGGGCAATCTGATTAATACAATAGATGATGACTCTCTTAAAACGATAGATAGTCTTTTCGAATATAACGGTAATTGTTACTACTCCAGTGTAATGGGATATACCATGGATTTTTTCAGGCTGGATGCAGAAGAGAGTTCTATCGAAACTATCTGTTCATCTGCTGAACTTGGGATAGAAGGATACAAGTTTGTAGGCAATGGAAACTTCTTCATCACACCTCAGTCATATGAGATCGGAATGGTGGATCTCGATAGCAAGACTTTGATCTCGTGTTCCCGTCCGGAGAATATGCTGGTAAAACCCATAATGAGCGGAAACGATCCGGATAATCTGGTGGTCGTTCTTGATCCTTCGCATTTTGCATCTATCAGGAATTACATAAATCTGACAAAAGAAGTCGTATTTATAGAACCTGATAATGATCTTGATCTTTCTTCTCGAAAAAAGCTAGTTGTTGGTGGAACAGGGTTTGTTAACTGCAGATCATTTTACATTGCCGCTTACGAATTCAATAAATCGCAAAGCGATTATGTTGTGGTCATAGATGATTATAGTGAACTTGATATCCAAGCGGATAATCCTGCAGAATATCAGGCTGAACTTATTAAACACTTCCAATCCGAAGGAGCTCCCGACATCTTTTTCGGACCGATCTTTAACTATGAATACTTCTACTTCAATAATATGGTGATCGATATGTATCCATATATGGCAGCGGATGATCAGTTTGTCATAGATGATATGCGGCCATGCATTAAAGATCTTCTGATATCAGATGATAATGTTTGCTATCAGATTATGGCCGGCTATTATCCGATCGGCTATGTTGGAAGAAGCAGCTATTTCGATTCTCCTGAGACCAGTATCTACGAATTGGACGGCCTGGATCCTGATCGTCTTTATTATGGTCAGGAAGATTCAGCATCATTAGTCAGCAACGTCTTGCAGAACAGCATTACCGATATGTATGAAGACCAAGAAAAAGATCATTCAGAACAGATAGAAGATCTTCTTGACTATTCGCTTCTATATGCAGATATTCAGACTGGTTCAAATACAATATGGGTAGATGAAATATTGAATGGAGATGCTCTCCTGCTCAATAGCATGTATATTTTGGGATTTAATGAATTCCGGCTTTTTGATTCGCAATGCAAAGATGATCTGATCTATATTGGATACCCGGGAATCGAGGGATCCGTTCATCCTGCTATGCCGGAATGTCTTATGGCTATATCTTCTTCCGCTGAAGATCCGGAGATGTGTTGGAAATTCGTATCCTATTTTCTCTCTGATGACCTTCAGAGATTTATGCTGTACAGCATAAACACTAGATTTCCTGTGATGGGAAATGTTTTTGATGAGTACCTTTACTATATGAAGAATCCAGATGAGATACCCGATGAGAAGGCAGAGTATCGGTTCATGACCAAGTTCTACCCTCAGGTTTCTGAAGATACGATAGATGAAGATCTCGCTGATTACAAGATGATGGCTGAATCTGTTGATTGTGTAGTTGTCTATGATTATGGAATCAATCAGATTGTGAAAGAGGAGGTAACCAGTTTGTATTCAAGTGATAAATCTGTTGCAGAGGTTGCTGACAGCATAGACTCAAGGTTATGCCTGTACTATGAAGAAAACTATGGTTAATAATTTTGAGGAGGTTTAGATTATGTTTAAAAAGATTTTTTCAGTATTACCGGAATAGGGTAAAATCGAAAACAATGTATGTAAGTATGGATTTAAGAAAACAAACTTAAGAGGTGTTATTATGAAAAAAATGAAAATGTTGGTTCTTTGTTTGGTATCAATAATGATTATGTGTACTGTTGCTTTTTCAGTTAATGCGGCTTCCGGTCAGGTCAATTATACTGGGGTTTACGAAAAGTTTAATGGCACGTATTATTATAATCAAGGTTATGCAAATGTTACTATTACGGGATCAGGTACCTGCAATGTAACGGTTAGATTATATAAAGATGGAGCATTAAGAGCCCCAAGAACAACTCCGGTATCAGCAACACAAACGATTACTTGTTATTCGGATACTCTACAAGGAACAGGAGCATCTTTTGGAAATGTTACGTTTAGTTAATGGTAAACCCGATTTCAGAGGAAGACTTATGTCTTCCTCTGCCTTCTTTGTTTTTTTTGCTTTTGTTGTAGTAGGTTTTATCTTTGTCTCAACAGATAAAGAGTACAATCTTAATCAGCAGATAGCACGAGGCTATATTACCCGTGACGCTATTTTCTTTGAAATCCATGATCCGTCTAGAATGACGTATAAAGCGGGAAGTTTTGGGGTGGATCCTGAAACAGGGGAAATGATCATTTATGGTAATGCAGATGTTTCAATTGACGAAAATGGAGGGATATCTTTAGACCTAGATCCGGATGAAGCTGAGGATCCGACATATGTTTTCGGAAACAACATTGATGCAACGGGGTTAACACAAATTGAGTCATTACTGCTTTCCGGTGGAGATAACTATTTAGCTGCTATCCATGACGGAAATATGAGGGGCATTGTTTATAAAGGAAATGTTGTCGAACCTCCTATTATAGAAGGACGTTTTTTCAAGGAGGATGAATGTGTTTCCCGAGAGAAACTGGCGGTTATTGGTTCTGACTATATCGAATTATGTTATGAAATGAATGGTTTGCGGTACATTGATTACAATAACGATACTTATGAAGTTATTGGAATTACCGGTATAGCAAGTCCGAGTGCTATGGATCATCTGATCCTTATTAATCTTGGAGGAATCAGTCCTGAAACGCAGAATAGAGGAAGGTTTTATATAGATGGAGAAGGCTCTATGGAGTCTGTCTATTCGAAACTAGAGTCTTCAAGTCTGGATATATTCGGCCAGCCGTTAGATCGATTGGAAACACCGACAACCTTGATCGATTCAGCTTCAGGCGGAATGTATCTGAAACCATATTTGAAGGTGTTGCTCTTCTTACTGTACCTGTTTATCTACATGAGTTTGATGATACAGATCCTCAAGCGGCAAAAGGTAAAGATAGCAGTTATGAGTATTTATGGAATGAGTTTCTTGCGAAGATTTTTTGCTGTAGCAGGATCAGTGATGATATGGTCAATAATTGGTACTTTGTTCGGTTGTGTGATTGATTTGATCCTGATACGGATCCACTTTTTTGTGTTGCCTTATGATATGCTCCGGCATGATATTATCACTTTGTTATTGATCAGTGGTCTGATGATTATTGTTCTGGGTTTGATCATTAGTTTTGGCATAAGGAAAATTAATGTGGGGGAGGTAATCAGAGAAGCATGATATTTTATATTAAGAATTTCATCAGATCGTTCCTGACTCACCCCAAAGAGAACTTCATCATCTTATTTGATCTGATGTTAACAGCATCCGTAATATTCGTTCTGGTACAAAACTATTATTTCATTAAAGAGAAACATGATGAGTTTTTCTATGATGACCGAGTTGCAAAAACTTTTATTCTTAGCACCGAACAAGAACGGATAGGGGAAATCACCAATAACATCAAAAATCAAACGTACATGTTTGATATGGGCTTACAGTTATATGATGAAATCAATTCAACAGAGATGAAAGTATTCATGTACTATGATAGTGATATCAAAACAGACGGTTTTGACGAAGAGACAATGAGCAGGATTCAAAAATGCGCTCAGGTTGGAGGATTGATCCAGGCTAATGCTATTAGCGAGTACTCTCTTGAAGGTATGGGATTTACTCTTTCAGATGGAAGATGGTTTACGAAAGAAGAGTATGACAACATTTACGATCTGGACGCCGTTCCCATTATTATGGGAAATAATTACAAGGAATCATTTAAGCTTGGGGATGTTATTTCATACGATAATGGTGAGAAGAAAGATAAGGCTGTAGTAGTTGGTTTTTTCGAAAAGAATTCAACACTAAATTATTATGGAATGATGCAAGACAACTTTAACGAGATAATAGTATATCCGATAAGTACTCCTTTTTTTCCGAGAGAGTTTGAGTTTTATGAAAATGACGAATCAGATATAGAAAGAGTAAAAATACTGTCAGATGGACGTTTATATTGTCCTGATGAAAGTATAGATGTGCAGAAACAGATAAATCTGTTAACTGCCCAATATGGTTTTTATCCAATTTCAGCTGAGCCTATTGACGGAACAGCATATTCTGAAACAAAAACAATCTCAGAAAGAAATCTTTGGCTTATAGGGATTCTGGCAGCATCTGCTTCTGTTATCTGTATGATTTCTCTGGGAGGAATAATCTATAACAAGACACTAGATGATAGAAGAACATATTGCATATATATGAGTGTTGGTATTCCATTACGGAAGATAATCACTTCTTTAGTGCTGGAGATGTTGCTCTGGACGATTTTGTCGATGGTTCCTGTCATTGTGATCTCTTGTCATGAATATAAAACAGTGATGGTTCCGCTGTGGTTAATTGTCTTGTATGAACTGTTTGTTGTTGCGATTTCATTAGTGCCATCTCTTAAGGTTATTTCGAAATGCAATATTGATTACTTAATGCGAAATCAGATGAATTAAGGAGAATAAAAGCATGCCATTAATTGAACTTCAAAATATAAATAAATCCTTTGGTAGTAAAGACAAGCAGACGATGGTCCTTAAAGATCTGAATTTCCATGTGGATGAAGGAGAGATGGTCGCGATAACAGGAAAGAGCGGAGCCGGTAAGACCACGCTATTGAATATTATAGCAGCTATAGACTATCCGGATTCCGGGAAATACATTTATGATGGTGAGGAAGTCAGTTTCCGAAATACATCCCAAGGAATCAAGTTCCGTAAAAACAAGATGGGATTAGTAGTTCAACACTTTGCGCTTATAAATGATTACAAAGTATATGAAAATGTGGAAATGGGACTTTGGGAATCAGGTATAAAAGGTTCTCGTCGCAAGGAAAAAGTTATGGAAGTTCTTGAATCGTTAGGAATAGCAGATCTTAAAGATAAGTATCCTAATGTGTTATCCGGTGGCGAGAAACAGCGTGTTGCTATAGGAAGAGCTATTATCAATGAACCCAAGTTGCTTCTCGCGGATGAACCGACAGGTTCGCTGGATTCTGATACGGAGAGAGATATTCTTAATATTCTCAAAGAACTGAACAACAAAGGAATGACGATTGTAATGGTAACTCATGATGAAGATGTTGCGAATATATGTAACAGGATTGTTGTGTTGAAGAAGAACTAAAACGCATATTTAGTTGAGATGGATGGAATAATGTTCATTAATATCTACGCAATAAGGAGATTCTTATGAGAATTAAGAAGATTAGACCAGTATACTATTATTGTTCAGTTGAAACTTTGCTAAGTATTCTTTACAATAATCAAATTTATGCTTCTGATCCTTTAAAAATGAATGATCGAGATGAATTATTGTGGTTTACTAAAACATTTTCTGATATCAAAGGAAATGATGAATTAGCCCATAGTATTGGTTACAATGTTTCAATCGATAAAATAGCAGAACAGTTAAAAAACGAAGGTCAAGATAATTTGTTTGTTTCTTGTTTTTCAGAACTAGACGATGATTTGTCGCAGTGGAGAGGTTACGGTGATGATGGTCAAGGTGTAGCGATTGGTTTCGACTTAAATACTTTTGTTGATTCTTATGATTTTGCTTATGAATTTGAAGTGATTTATGGCTCTCCGACGCCACAAGAAAACCTTGAGTATTTCTCTGATTTTATTGGTGTGTGTGATGCCGAGTATGACAATGTAGATAGGAATAGCTTTCAATCTGCGTTTTTCAATTTGATGATACTTTATATGGCAAGGTATAAAAACCATACATTTAAAGCAGAAAAAGAAGTCAGGTTGATGTTTGAAAAGCAAGAATGGGATTATAAACTATTATTAGATTGTCCTCGGAAGCGTGCAATTAGCAAGCCTAATTTTGTAACGGAGTTTAGACTAACAAACAATAATCGTGACATAGTTGAATATGCAAAAATAAACATACCATATAAGGGTATAAGAAAAATAAGAATAGGTCCCAAGTGTTTGTTACATAAAAATGATATTGAGCAATTGGTAAAAAAGTATTTGAAATACAAAGTGAATATAGTTGAGTCATATTTAAGCTATAAATGACTCTAAGTTGGGTTGGAACAAAAAACAATTAAGGTGCACACCATACATAGATAATGCATCTTTTTATTACTCGAAGAACTAC
>JAGCGE010000046.1 GCA_017649745.1 Clostridiales bacterium
ATAGGTGAAGAGATCAATCACGGCATTCTCCAATGGAAAGAAGAGTTCCTTATGGGAGGTCATAAGGTCGCCATTACGGATGCTACGATCGTTTCCTGGATAGCAATAACGATAATAGTCGTTGCTTTCTTGATTGCTATCAGGAAAAAATCAATGGTCCCTGGCAAAGGTCAGATGATCATTGAGTTTTTGATCGAACTCATCGTATCAACAGGTATGAGTTTCGGACTTAATAAGAAGCAGGCTGAACAGATCGCGCCTATGATAGGAACTTTCGGAATGGTCATAATGTCCTGTAACGTCATATCGTGGTTTAAGGTGTCACCTCCTGCGAAGAATATAGCTTTCCCGGCAGCTCTTGCGATCGTAGCGATCATTTATGTTATCGGCGTATCTATTAAGATGGTCGGTCTTAAGGGTTTCTGGGGATCACTTAAGTCTCCTATGGTTGCGATGGTACCGTTTAAGATATTGGACTATATCATCAAGCCAATCTCACTTTCTCTCCGTCTTTTCGGTAACGTTTTCGGTGCTTTCGTATTTATGGAATTCCTTTCCATCGTTACACCGATCATACTTCCGGGTATCTTAGGACTTTGGTTCGATCTTATCGACGGAATACTTCAGGCAGTCGTCTTTGCTTATCTCCTTATGTCTTACATCGGCGAAGTTGTTGAAGGAGCTGAGGAAGCTGAGAAGATGGACAAAGAGAAAAAAGAGCTCAAGGCTCAGAAAAAAGCCGCTAAGGCTGCTGCAGCTACCGCAGCCGCAAGCGATAAATAATTAGTAAATAATACTTTTCGGAGGACTTAATATATGAACACATTATTGAATATCATGCCTGTTATGTTAGCAATGGATCCTAAGGGTTTCGCTGGACTTGGTGCCGGAATTGCGATCGGTCTTGGTGCTCTCGGTGCCGGCCTTGGTATGGGTATTGCAGCAGGTAAGGCAGTTGAAGCAGGTGCAAGACAGCCTGAGATCTTCAGTAAGATCCAGACACTCCTTTTGACAGCTATCGTATTTATCGAGTCAGTTGCTATTTACGCAGTCGTTACAGCATTGCTTTTGATCTTCACATTCTGATCAAATCTAAAAGGAGTAGATTATGCTTTATCAATATTTAATATTGGCAGCAGAGAACGCCACAGAAGAACCGGGTCTTTTCTCACCGGAGCAGTTTGGAGGTTATGCTTCAACTGCAGTTATTGCGGTACTGACATTACTCGTTTCCTTCTTGATCATTAAATTTACTATCTTTAAGCCGATGATGAAACTTATCAACGACAGACAGAACATGATCAAGGATAAGGTCGAGGGAGCAGAAAAGGCTGAGACCGAAGCTCAGGCTAAGATCGAAGAAAGCAAGCAGATCATTGATCAGGCTAGAAATGAGGCAGCTCAGATAGTTAATGAAGCTAAAGAGAATGCCGAGAGTCAAGCTAACGTCATTATCTCCAGAGCTAATGAAGAAGCAGCACAGATCCTTTCTAAGGCTGATGATGAAGTCAAGAAGATCAAGAAGACTGCTCTTGAAGAAGTTAAGGATGAGGTTACTGACCTTGCTGTTGAAGTATCACAGAAGGTACTTGGTGAGATCGTATCTAAAGCAACATTAGAAGAACTTTGCGAGAAGCATGCAAATGCGATACTTGATGCTGAGGTGAACAAGATAGATGGAGAGTAATGATAAGACATTTCTCATAAAACTCGTCTATGCCGAAGATTATGATGAGGAGAGGCTCGACCTTATCGTCAAGCGTTTTGCTGATATCAACAAGATCGATAATTACGAGTATGAAGCAAAACGTGATGAGAGTCTCATCAGCGGTTTTGTTATCTTCGCAGGTGGTCTTCGCTATGATTACAGTGTCAAGGGTCAGCTTGATCGTATCAGTTCTTTCATCAAGCGTAACCGCAAGATCGTTGACGAGGATGAGATAAAAGAGAATGATATCTCCAACTTTACAGGTCAGGAGATCAAAGAGAGTATCGAAGAAGCTCTCTCTAAATATGATGAGATCCCTACAGCAGCTCTCTACGACAAGAGACTTTGGGCTACTGATAAAGAGATCGAGGAAGATGACAGCATCACATTAAGAAGCGTCAAAAAGAGCATTAAGGCCGCTTTTTCGAAAGCATCAACTATCGATGAAGTTGGTACTGTTCAGAGCGTAAGTGACGGTGTTGCTGTTGTTGATGGTATTAATAAGTGTAAATCCACTGAGCTTATCTATTTTTCGAGCGGTGCCACAGGTATCGCTATGAACCTTGAGATGAACAAGGTAGGTGTAGTCCTTCTTACTAATCCTGATACGGTTACTGAAGGTATGATCTGTAAGCGTACAGGTGAGACGGTTTCTGTTCCTGTAGGTCAGGGACTTCTCGGAAGAGTAGTAGATCCGCTCGGTAATCCGATCGATGGTAAGGGTATTATCAGATACACTGATAAGCGTCCTATCGAGTCTCCGGCTCCATCGATCGTTGACAGATCGCCTGTTAATCAGCCACTTCAGACCGGTATTACTGCTATTGATGCTCTTACTCCTATCGGAAGAGGTCAGCGTGAGCTCATCATCGGTGACAGACAGACAGGTAAGACAGCTATCGCTATTGATACGATCATCAACCAGAAAGATAAGAATGTCATCTGTGTTTATGTAGCGATCGGCCAGAAGATGAGTAATATCGTATCTACCGTTAATCTTCTCGAAAAGCATGATGCACTTTCTTATACAGTTGTTGTTGCAGCAAGTTCATCAAATTCTGCATCGCTTCAGTATATCGCTCCGTATTCCGGATGTGCTATCGCTGAAGAGTTCATGTACAAAGAGAAGAAAGACGTACTTATCGTTTATGACGACCTGAGTAAGCATGCTCAGGCATATCGTGCAATATCGCTCCTTCTCAGAAGACCTCCGGGACGTGAAGCTTACCCTGGTGATGTATTCTATCTCCATTCAAGGCTTTTGGAGCGTTCAGCTAAGCTTTCTAAAGAACTTGGTGGTGCATCTATAACAGCTCTTCCTATCATCGAGACACAGGGAGGAGATATCTCAGCTTATATTCCGACTAACGTAATCTCTATTACTGACGGTCAGATCTATCTTGAGCCTGAATTGTTCTTCTCCGGTCAAAGACCTGCTATCAACGTTGGTCTTTCTGTATCGCGTGTAGGTGGTGCAGCACAGACTAAAGCAATAAAGAAAGTGGGCGGACCGCTTCGTATCTCACTTGCTCAGGCAAGAGAAATGGCGGCATTCGCACAGTTCGGTTCTGATCTTGATGAGAATACACAGCTCCAGCTTAAGAGAGGTGTTGTTCTTAATATCGTTCTTAAACAGGCACAGTATTCTCCACTCGATATGGAGGAGCAGGTTATTACATTGTTCCTTGCAACAACAGACAGACTGAACTTCCTTGCAAAAGAGGATATTCAGGAGTTCGTTGATGAGTTCTTGGACTATATGCATGTTCTTTATTCGAGCGTTCTCAACACGATCAAGGTTTCGAAGGAATTCCAGCCTGAGATCGAGGAACGTGTCGGTGAGATCTATGATGATTTCAAGAATAAATTTATAACCGAACATAACGAGTATAGGGAAGAAAATGGATAATCCTAATGAGATTAAAAAGAGAATAAAGAGTGTTGACGACATTGGGCAGATGACTCGCGCAATGCAGCTCGTCAGTGCTGCGAAAATGAGAAGATCCCGTGCTTTGCATGAGACAGTCTTCCCATTCTTCTCTCTTTGCGCCGAGAGTATGCTCGAGATCATGCACGGCGATTATTCTATCGAGAATCCATATTGTAACCTTGAACAGAAGAAAGAAGGCACATGGAAGATCGCTTACTTTGTATTAAGTGGTGATCAGGGCCTTGCCGGAACATACAATAACGAGATCGTTAAAAGTACCGAGCAGCATGTTCAGAAGAAGATCCTCGAGAATACAGCTAAAGGATTATCAACCCAGTATAAACTTTACGTTTTCGGTAAACTTGCCAGAGAGAAGCTTCACAGAAACGGATACAATGTTGATCCTGATTTCTCTTTCTCTATCGCTGAGCCGACATTTTTCCAGGCAAGGGAAGTTGCTACGATAATCAAGGAGAAGTTCCTTGGCAATGACTATGACCTTGTTTATCTCATCTATACCAAGATGGAATCTGCGATAAACATGAAGCCTGTCATCGTAAGACTTGTTCCTGTCGATAAGAAGTCAGTACAATCAGTACTTCCTGAAAATATAGGAGATCCTGGTGTTGCTCTGGAGCAGGGTTCAGAGATGGAATATAGTCCGAATGCTTCAACGGTATTTAATTTCCTTATAGACACATATCTTAATGCTATGGTCTACGGAGCAATGGTGGAGGCTTATTCAAGTGAGCAGACATCAAGAATGAGGGCGATGGATAATGCATCCAAGAACGCCGATGAAATGATCAAAAAACTGGAGCTTTTAAGCAACCGTGCACGTCAGTCTAAGATCACTAGTGAACTTACTGAGATTATCAACGGTGCTGAACAAGCAGACAATATTTAAGACGAGGTGAGCTATTATGGCTTTTGGAAAAGTAGTACAGATCATTGGTCCTGTTATCGACTGTCAGTTCGATGAATCAGAACTTCCTCATATTAACGATGCTATTAAGATCGTTAACGAAAATGAGACTATCTACGCAGAAGTCCTTCAGCAAAGAGGTGAAGGTATCGTAAGATGCGTTTCTTTTAACGCTACAGAAGGTCTTATGAGAGGCCTTGACTGCGAAGCAACAGGTTCTCCTCTTAAGGTTCCTGTAGGTGAAGAGATCACAGGAAGACTCTTTAATGCTTTAGGCCAGCCTATTGACGGACTAGGTGAAGTAAAAGCTGCTGATCATTGGTCTATTCACAGAAAAGCTCCAACCTTTACTGAGCAGTATCCATCAGAGACAATGCTTGAGACAGGTATCAAGGTTATCGACCTTCTCGTACCATTTAGCCGAGGCGGAAAGATCGGTCTTTTCGGTGGTGCCGGTGTAGGTAAGACAGTGCTTATCCTTGAGCTTATTAGAAATATCGCATCTGAGCACGGCGGTTATTCCGTATTTACAGGTGTAGGTGAGAGAAGCCGTGAAGGTAATGACCTCTGGGGCGAGATGAAAGCTTCAGGCGTTCTTGATAAGACGATCATGGTATTCGGTCAGATGAACGAGACATCAGGTTCTCGTATGAGAGCACCTCTTACAGGTCTTTCAATGGCTGAGTATCTTCGTGATGTAAAGAAAAAAGACGTTCTTTTGTTTATCGATAATATCTATCGTTTCGTACAGGCTGGTTCTGAGGTATCGGCTCTTCTCGGTCGTATTCCTTCAGCCGTTGGTTATCAGCCGACACTTGCTAATGAGGTTGGTGATCTTCAGGAGAGAATCACATCCACAAAGAACGGTTCTATCACATCTATCCAGGCCGTTTATGTTCCTGCAGATGACTTGACTGACCCTGCTCCTGCTACAACATTTGCTCACCTTGACGCTAACATCGTATTGTCACGTTCAGTAGTTGAGCTTGGTATCTATCCAGCTGTAGATCCATTGGAATCATTCTCCAGGATCTTAACTGAAGATGTTGTAGGTAAAGAGCATTATCACGTTGCACGTATGGTTCAGGAGACACTCCAGAGATACAAGGAACTTCAGGATATCATTGCTATCCTTGGTATGGAGGAGCTTTCAGAGAAAGACAGACAGATGGTATCTAGAGCTCGTAAGGTTCAGAAGTTCTTGTCACAGCCATTCTTCGTAACAGCTGATTCTACAGGATTTGCACCTAGATATGTACCTGTTGAAAAGACGGTAAGAGCATTTGGTGAGATAATTTCCGGATCACTTGATCATATTCCGGAACAGCATTTCTTCATGAAGGGTGACATAGACGACGTCTATGAGTCTTACAAGAACGAGAAGTAATTATGGCAGATATACATAAGACAAGAGTTACGATAGTTACACCTTATACCAACTTTCTTGAGCAGAGAGCTGATAGTGTTACTTTGCCTTCTCAGGATGGTTCTGTTGGTGTAATGGCAGGTCATATGCCACTCGTTATAGCTCTTTTCCCGGGTATCTGTTCGATCAGACTTGATGATGAAGTAAAACACTGTGTTCTTACTGAAGGTTATGCTGAGATAGGTCAGCATATGGTGCTTATTGTAAGTAACTCTGCAGAATGGCCTGAAGAGATCGATGTAAGGAGAGCTTATAAATCAATAACTGAGAATAAGGAACTTCTTAAGGAAGCAAATGCAAAAGATATCACGACTCTCGGTTATCAGGAAAATATAAATCGTGCAAAAGCAAGACTTCGTCTTATTGAACTTTATGGTTCGGATCAACAGAAGGAACTCTTAAGTTCGTTGAGAGAAGAAGGGGAGACTAAGTAATCTTAAAGGTGTATTCCTTATCTCCGAATCCTATAAGTTGACCATTCTTGATCTCATATCTTTGATTAGGAATTAAAGTGCGATTCTCGATATAAGTGTTATTGTTCTTGGAACAATCGATAATATAGAATGAATTATCTTCTCTTATCAGTTTAGCTTGAAGAGAAGATATTTTTTTATCATCGATATAGATGTCAGATAAGAATCTGTCAGATCCGATCTTAGTTTCTTTGGCATATAATCCATATGCGCTCTTATCTTCATTTGATTCAAGTGAAGCAAATGAAAATAGATTATCTTCATCGATAACATCAGGATCTTTATCAAATAAGATCTTTGTTCTCTCTTTGTATAATTCGTTAGGCAACAGGTTGCCTTTGTCTTCTCTGTGGCCTTCAACAAAGGTCTTTACGATAAGTCCAATGAATATAACTGCAAGGATTATCGCGTATATCTTGTTTAGGAAAAGTGCAGCTAATACTGTTGTTATTACAGATAATGTGATGATGATCAGCATACTGAATTTCTCGCGAACTGATCCTTTTTCTTTAGGCATAGGATCATTCTTAATGGAATCCAATGCTTCTTTAAACATGTTTTCATCATTCGATCTTATGGAATAGATAAGAGTACTTATCTCATCTTCTGTTATTGCATCTGAGAAGAAAGGATGACGGATCATCTCTTCGAATCTTCCGGCATCTAATGAGGAAATCTCATTATTATGATCTTCGATAAGTGGCAGATAACATAATCTTAGATCTATATTGTTTTCGTCAGTGAAGATATATTGCGGATCCAGGATAAGATCATTTAAAGGCAAAAGTATGTCCTGCATTTTTAGTATTAATTCGAAAAGGTTCCCTATGGCTTTTCGCCTTATCTTTTTATCTGAGTTGATCACCTTGTTGTCGCATATATTTACTAATCCTGAATAGTCGTAATTCAGTTCGCTTCTGTTTCTCCATTCATCTTTGAAGACAGTCAAGAAACCTTTCACTGCTTCGTTTTCCAATATTTCCATGGCATATGTATTTATTTCTTCGTTGTCATTAAGTTCATATATTGCGAAGTAGCCATAGGGACCTTTTCTGGTTTTCATTTTTTAGTGTTCCTTTTTTTAAAGATTTAGAAATTGAATGTAATTAGACAAGTTTGATTTTGTTGTTACTAATACTTTTAGAGCGAGCCTATAACTTTAGCATCATCGAAGCAATAATCCATTACTTTCTGACCATAACTTATGAGACCTTCTCTGAATATAAGGGCAAGGGTAACGAGAACAGCGATTATGATTACGACCTCTACTGTTCCCATACCTTTTTTATTGTGCAATCGCCTCATTCTACCTCCTTTCTATATGCCAAGTGATATTAGTGCAGGTGTAGTTGCAACAAGCAATACACAGATAAAATCCAAAGTCATCGGAAGGATCATTCCTAGTGATTCTCTTTCTTGTTTTTTCCTTGCAGCATTTCTTGTCAGATTCCAACAAGTAGATGCTTGAAGAGATAGAAGATTTAATACTTCCTGTGATCCTAATCTTCCATAGCGTGATACCAGAAGAAGTGCAGCTTGAGCTTCCGGAACCTTAATTCGAAGTGATAGTTTCTCAACTGCATCAGATGCAGAGATTCCGCTAAGGATCATTGCGCGAAGATTCTTTATCTCATATGAAAGACTCTTATTATTCGGAAATGCTTCGGAACAGATCTCAATTGCTCTTGGAAGAAGCATTCCGGATTCAAGAAGAGTAGACATCAGACAGATGAATAACGGAATATCTCTCATTAGTTCTTCTTTTCTTAAGTTTCTGTCTTTCTTTATATCCAGATAAGTCAGATAACAGGTAACTGGGATCGCCAGAATGCCGATAAAAACTGGCTTACCAAGTATAGAAAGGATAACCGTGAAAAGAACTGCAGTGATAGAACATGCAACAAGTTGCCTTTTAAGATATCTTTCATATTCAACAGTTGGTTCAGTTGAAAGTTCGCTGAATAATTCATATCTGGCTGATATGAAGTTTTCAGGAAATAACCGCTGGGCGCACTTTGTTAGGTAAAACTTATTATCCTTACTGTTTTTATCATCAGCACTTCTAACTTTTCGTGGGGTATCTTTATGAGTCATGTATTTGAACAATAATGCTGCTGCGATAATACAAAGGACAAAAGCTATACCCATCAATAGTGCGCCTAGCGGTCGTGATTTAGCATCGGCAACGTAATCCGATCCCATCTTGTTTAAAGCGAAAGTTATTGCGAACGGCATAAAACAAAGGATCATTGCTTCAGCATTCTTGCCTGAGTTTTGTGCATCGATCTCATCTTTTACTGCACTCATTTCAGACAGCATCTGACAACTGCTCCTTAGTATTTCCAGTGAGTTATTTCCAATCCTGCACGATATTCCAAGTGCCCTGAATACAGGGATTATCTCAGGGAAATATAGTCTTTTTGCAAACGTATCAAGACTCTCCTTAAGATCTCTGTGCATATTGATATTTTGTTCAAGTTCTATGAGTGGTTTTATTATTGCGCTTTTCTTTCCAAAAGTCTGTTCCAATACAGGTCTTGTCGTTACAAGAGACCTCTCAATTGAGTAGCCGCTACTGACACTGGTACATAGTGTTTGCAATAATACCAGAAGCTGAGTTCTCATATGTGTGTATCTTGATGTATAGAGCTTGTCAGTTATAGCTAACCAAGGGAATATGGAAAGGATAAGTGAAAGGACGATCCTTATAATAAACGGATCTATAAACAGTGATGATAAGATGCATATCATGATGACAAGGATTGGATAGAGCCAGAGTAGTTTTATCCTATATTTATCATCTGTAGCTTGATATCTTTTGAAGGATCTCGTCACTGCATTGTTTTTCAAGTCCTTCACCTCCTTCATTGGTAAATATCGTCATAAGACGGAACTCTCCGTCAACAGGTTGGAGAAGGCTTGATATCTCATCGATATATCTTTTGCCGTCTCTGTTCCTGGTTATGTGTATTACAAGATCTATACCCATCGAAATCTGTTGTATGACTGCTTCGAAGGGAAGACCTGAGCCTGCGATTACCATTGCTGTTAATCGTTCAAGCATCTCATAACATGAATTCGCATGACCGGTACACATTGAACCAGGGTGACCTGTGTTTAAAGCGTGCATCATGTCGGCACTTTCTGTACCTCTCACTTCTCCAACTATGATTCGATCGGGACGCATCCTAAGCGATGCTTTTATAAGTGTTCCTATCGTTATCTCGCCGTTGCCGTCTGGTCCTGGAAGACGTGCTTCAAGACGCACGAGATTCTTGATTCCCTGTAAGTTTAATTCGGCTGAATCTTCTATTGTTACAACTCGTTCTTCAGGCGGAATAAACGACGAAATCGTATTCAGAAACGTGGTCTTTCCGCTTCCAGTACCGCCGCATAAAAAGATCGTCTTTTTATTCTTCACGCATTCACACAGAAAGCGTGCTGCTTCATCGCTTATGAATCCCTGCCTTATGAGTGTTACGATGTCATGTCTTATTCCGGTGAACTTTCTTATAGTTATTATCGGTCCGTCAGGAGCAATAGGAGGGAGGACCGCGTTAGCTCTCGAACCATCAGGAAGTCTAAGATCGGAGATCGGATTCGCCTCGTTAAGAGGCCTGTTAGAATTTGCAAAAAAGCATGAGATCAATGTTTGGAGGGATTGGTTATCTTTAAATCTGATCTCCGATCTGTAGAGCTTTCCGTTTTTCTCGTAAAAGATCGCATCTGGTCCGTTCACCATGATCTCCGTTACATGGGGATCTTGCATCATAGGTTCTATGACATCCATTCTCCTTAAGGAGTTAAAGACAAGAGTTGCGAGTTCTCGTTTTTCCTGAAGGGACAATGATAACTTATCAGGATCTTCGCTTATTACATTCGCGATTATCTCCTTAAGTCTGTTATCGTCTGGTTCGCTCTCATCTTTAAGAAGTCTAAGGACGTAATGTGAGATGCGTTCTTTTATCTGTTCTGTATCATATCTTGCTTGCTTCATATAATTTTCTCTTTACGAACATATCTGTATAGTGCATGGTGACGTTTGTTGTGCTTGGAAGTGATCTTGTTATCGTACCGATCTCTGATCTGAATCCCGGATCATTCTTATATAGTCTTTCAGGAAGAAGAAAATGAACTTCGTCAACTAGTCCTGCCATCTGACTGAATTCGCTGATCCTGAATCCTTCTGCGACGATGAATACGTTAACAGGGAAGGTATCATCAGTCGTTAGATCTGATGCTGCTTCGATAAGGTTAGATAAGGTATTTATCCCATAGTCGAATACATCATCGGAATGCCTTGGTTTACCCGGAGTCACAAAACCATTACTGTCTGGTGTGCTGTAAGCCATTATGTCCTTGGATTCCAGTTTGTTGCTCCTGGCTAGATCAAGAAGTTCTGTAAGACTTCCTGTCGTGTTTTCGATACCGGAGAAAGACTGAGGCATTCTTATGCCTGACATGAGATCTAACCTCAGGCACATATGAGAGCATTTCTTCAGATAATCAAATTCCGTATTGATCAGTGATTCTCGTTCATCTATATAGGCATAGGAAATAAGAAGAATCGATCTTCCGTAGAAACTTCCGTCAGGTGAGTCGGAACTGCTGACTTTCTCTCTAATGAGTGAATCGGATTGATTAAGGATCTTGTTAGCCAGATATTTACAGTCGATTATCTTGCCGCTCTTATAATCTTCATTAAAGACCGTAGATATAGAGATGACATTGTCGATTGTCTCTGACTCTTCCAGGATCTGATCGTATGAGTAATCATCACTGTCGTAAAGTACATGAATGGATTCCGCTAGTGGTATCTCGTTTGTCTCAGTGCCGCCGATCGTACCTCTGATGATGTATGCATCAGGAAAGTATGTGGAAAGTCGAAACTTAAGGAGCTTATATATATGATCTTCCTTCTCGAAAATGATGATCCCGCAATTCATATGTTGACCTCCGTTCTCTGTTTTGTGCGCACATTGTAGAACGGAATCGGTGCTGAAAAAGTCGACAAATTTCGACAAATTTCGACAATTACGACGAAAGTCTCAATATTTGGGAAAACTATTGACAAAACGAAAATTAACAGAATATAATTACTTGATTAAAAAAGACATGTTCATACTTATCAAGAGTGGTGGAGGGAATCGGCCCTATGAAGCCCGGCAACCGGCGACAAGCATCGGTGCTAAATCCGACAGGGAAACCTGAAAGATGAGAGGCAAATATAAGTAAATTCGAAGCCTTCCTCTTTTCGGGAAGGCTTTTTTGCTTAGGTAAGAATGAACGAAGAAAGGCGGTTTTTTATGCGAAACAAAGAAGGTAAATGGCTCTTTACTTCGGAATCTGTTACAGAAGGTCATCCGGACAAAGTATGTGATCAGATCTCAGATGGTGTCCTCGATGCTATCCTTAAGCAGGATAAGACAGCACGTGTTGCTTGTGAGACATGCTGTACAACAGGTATGGTACTTGTTATGGGTGAGATCACAACATCAGCTTACGTAGATATTCCTACTATCGTAAGAAACACGATCAAGGAGATCGGTTATGACGGATCAGATGCAGGATTCGATTACAAGACATGTGCAGTGCTCACATCTATCGACGAGCAGTCTCCTGATATCGCTATGGGTGTTAACAAGTCACTCGAGGCTAGAGAAGGTGACACAGATCCGCTCGATACAGGTGCAGGTGATCAGGGCATGATGTTCGGTTATGCTAATGATGATACAGAGGAGTTTATGCCTCTTCCTATCTCACTTGCTCATAAGCTTACATTAAGACTTACAAAGGTTCGTAAGGACAGAGTAGTTGATTTCCTTCGTCCTGACGGAAAGAGCCAGGTTACAGTCGAGTATGACGGTAACAAGGTAAAGAGAATAGATACAGTTGTTATCTCAACTCAGCATACTGAAAGCGTATCTCATGAAGAACTCGAAAAGTTCATCATCGAGCAGGTTATTAAGCCTGTTGTTCCGGCAGAACTTATCGATGCTGATACAAAGTTCTTCGTTAACCCTACAGGAAGATTCGTTGTTGGTGGTCCTCAGGGTGACTCCGGTCTTACAGGACGTAAGATCATCGTTGATACATACGGCGGATTCGGTCGTCACGGCGGCGGAGCTTTCTCAGGTAAGGATCCGACGAAGGTTGACAGATCAGCTGCTTACATGGGCCGTTACATCGCTAAGAATATCGTAGCTGCCGGCCTTGCTAAGGAGTGCGAAGTACAGTTTGCTTATGCTATCGGTGTAGCTAAGCCGGTATCTGTCATGGTAGATACATTCGGAACAGGTGTTATCGCAGATGAGAAGATCACAGAGATCGTTAAGAAGACATTCGATCTTCGTCCGGCTGCTATCATCAGAGATCTTGATCTTCGCCGTCCTATCTATCAGAAGACAGCTGCTTATGGTCACTTCGGAAGAACTGATGTTGAGCTTCCATGGGAGAAGACAGATAAGGCTGATCTTCTTAAGTCAGAAGCAGGAATCTAAGCATTCCATAAACGTTTTCGAGCATTATACGGAGCATCTTTTACCGGGTGCTCCGTTCTTTTTTGCAAAGTATTCCTGTTTTTTTGAAAAGTATGCACACTTTGTGTTTTTTTCGGAGATAATAAGTATGATGATATTGTAAAGCTTTTCAGAAAAGCGAGGTGACAGAAATGAAGATCAAGATGATGTTGGATCCGGATGATCCGATGAGAAAGAAACTTGAAGAACTCGGTATAGAGGATGATTCCAGTTCTGATTATCAGATCACGAGGAAAAACAAGACTGTTAGATACATTCAAGGTAAGATCAATGATCAGCAGTTCTTCATCGACGTTAAAGACATTATCTTTATCGAGAGTTTAGGTCACGACGTTATCATCCATACTAAAGGCGAGAGATACAACTCGCGCGAGCGCCTTAAATATATGGAATCAGTTCTCGATCCGGATGTGTTTTTGAGAATAAGTAACTCTACGATCATAAACAGAAACCACATTAAACGTATCGAGTCGTCGATCTTCCAGAAATTTATCCTTCATCTAAGCGAAGGTACAAAGACGGAAGTCACAAGATCTTACTACTACAGTTTTAAAGATGTATTCGGTATTTAAGGAGGGATCATTATGTTTAAATCAACAAGTATATTCTTCGCAGCATTTCTAATGCTCTTTGCTTGTATAGCAGTTACTTTGGCAGTCTATTTCATCTACAGATTACTCTACAACAAGCATCTGGATAAGGTTTTAAAGGCTCAGACAACCAAGAAATGGCCTTCTCTTATAAGTGTAGTCCTTTGTGCAGTAGTGATCGAAGTAGCCCTTTGCTTTGGTGTAGTATTCCTTATTAATTCGCATCTTTCGAAAACAATAAACGGTTACGGCGAAGAAGGTCAGCTTTATATCACTCAGGACAGTGACTATAACTACCTCGTATCATGCAAGGAAGATATGGAAGTAAAGTCATATGCTAATGATCTTGCAGATGTAACAAGCTACAAGTCAAGCAAGCAGATCTTCGCAGAGATCAGTATCAAAGACGCAAGCAGGATCGATTATTTCATCGTTTATGAAGGCGACGAAGTAACTGAGACAAAATATAAGAATGAAGAAGAGGAACACTTCGATAAGGTACCGCTCTTTATCAATAAGTATTCTGATGATGAAGATATCAGAGTAACTATGGTACTCGAAAACTCAGGAGATGAAGTCCTCTTAGCTCAGCTCAACGGCTGATGATAAAATAGCCCGTTTAAACTCTTTTGAAAAAGTCTAGTGAACCTTGTTGTAAAACAAACAAAAGTTTGCTAGACTTTTTCTATGAAATTGAATGAAGACAAGAAGACCGAATATGTACCTAATGAGACAGATGTTGGTACTAATGTGTCTGATGTCGTTGTATGTGCTTCCAGAGTCGTTTTCGAGAAGAACGGATTTGTTATCTTCTACTGTAATGGCAATTTCTCAGTTAAGGGTAATTTCAGCGGTAATATAGTTCCGGGGCTTAACTATAAAGTTTCAGGACTAGTCGGAACTTACGGAAGGATATATCAGATCTCAGCTGATTCCATAGAACTTGTTAAAGATGAAGAATCGATCTATCCGATTATCGCATCATTCCTTATGAATAACTTTGACGGAATAGGTGAGAGGATCGGATTAGCTATTGCCAAGGAATATGGTAAAGATATCCTTGAAGAACTTCTTAAGAGGCCTAAGTCAGTTGCTAAATCGATCCACGGTTTATCTGAGAAACGTGCGGTCAGTATGAGTGACAAGATAAGCGAATCGCAGCATTATCTTGATATCGTCCTTAATCTTCGACTTTTAGGTCTGTCGGAAGATCAGGCTTCAAAGGCTTACAGGATGTTTGGTCTCACTTGCTATGATGAGATCAGTACTAATCCTTATAAGCTTTTAAGGATCGAAGGTATAGGATTCGAATCATGTGAATATATAGCTGAAGGTCTTGATATAGATAAGTTCGATCCGATGAGGATCCACGGTGCGATATTAAGTGTACTTAATGAAGTTCACTATGTGTCGGGTAATACCTATGTTATGCCTGGTGTTCTTAAGAATGGTGTCAGGAATATCATTTTTGATCGCAGTAACAGACCGTGTGATACCTGTAATAGACAGATCACTTGTAATCTCATTACGAGTGAATGCGAGCTTTTCGAAGCTTCGTTTAAGGAAGCGCTTGAGCTTGGTGTAAGACTTGATGATACTGTCATCTATAAGTTTAAGGATAATAAGTGCACATCATGTGAATTTGATGATCAGGATTCCAGGATCGCACTTAAGAGATTATTTAAGATTGAAGTCGGTATAAAGGGAATGATCGAATCTTTCTTAAATGCAGATATTCCTAAGTTTAATGAGAAACTTGCTCGAAGTGTCGTTAAAGATCTTTCTGAGAAGTCGGGAATAGAACTTGATGATAAGCAGACAGAAGCTATCCTCATGTGTATGCGTGAGCCGTTTTCTATCATAACGGGTGGACCTGGAACCGGTAAGACAACGATAACAGGTATCTTATCTTCGCATTTTAGTAATGAGAAGATACCTTGCTTTTTCTGTGCACCTACTGGTAGAGCTGCCAAGAGATTATCTGAAGCTATCGGCAGGGAAGCTCATACGATCCATCGACTTCTTGAAGTAAGACCAGGAGACGGTGAACAGGGATTTGTATTTGGAAGGAATCATAATAATCCTTTGGATGCCAGGGTCATAGTAGTTGATGAAGCTTCAATGGTCGATAATTCACTTTTTCTGGCGCTTCTTAGAGCTATTAAGCCTGATAGTTCACTGATACTTATAGGTGATCCGGATCAGCTTCCTTCAGTTGGTCCAGGTAAACTCCTGTCTGATCTTCTGTCATGTTCCTCTATCCCGAGAGCAGAACTTACATATGTTTTCAGGCAGAAGGATGAGAGCTCGATAGCTGCTAATGCGTACAGAATATTAAAGGGTGAATCTCTGATAGGTAATGATGATGATTTTGTGATCATCAATACTAAGAGTGAAGAGGAATCTTTGAAGAAGGTTTTCGAACTTCAGGAAAAGTATAGGAAAGAGGATTTTGTTATCCTTTCTCCTACGAAGCAATATACGATCGGAACAGCTATCCTTAATCAGGAGATCCAGACTTTGGAAGCTGATATGACCTTGCCATCGATAACTGTCGGAAGCAGGGGAGTCTTCAGAGAAAAAGACAGGATCATGCAGATAAAGAATGATTACAATATCGAATTCTATGACACTATAACCGGTGAAGTCGATACAGGTGTTTATAATGGCGAGCTTGGAACGATCGAGAGCATAAATGAACTTGAAAAGAGCGTTAAGGTTCTTTTCGATGACGGAAGGAAAGTAACTTATACGTCTAAGACATTGGAAGATATAGATCTTGCATATGCTATGACGGTGCATAAGGCACAGGGTTGTGAATTTGATTATATCGTCCTTTGTCTTGGTAAGATGAGCAGTAAGCTTATTAATCGTAAGATCTTATATACTGCCGTTACGAGAGGAAAGAAGAAAGTTATCATAATCGACGGGGCAGGGATCTTAGGAAGGATGATAAAGTCGTCTGATAAGGATCAGAGGCTTTCATCACTTAAGGATTTCCTCGCGATAGTCGATCATAAAAGGAGTAAGAAACGTGCTGATCTTGAAGGAAGCACTTGATATCCTGTTTCCTGCAAAATGCGTTATCTGCGGGAAACTCGCAGATATGAATATGTTTAATACCAATATATGTCGTAAGTGCATGGCTGATTTTATCCCTGTTTCGAAAACGGAGCGTTGGCAGTTTTGTCTGTCTGATCCGTATACAGGCGATCCGTATCCGAATCTGCCATTATATGTTCCGTTTAGATATAAGGGAAGTATAGTAAGTGCAGTCAGAGGACTTAAGTTCGGAGATTGTCCGGAGATAGGTTCTTTGTTCGGTTGTCTTCTCGGAACCCTTATGAAAAGTGAAGGGGTCAGGGCTGATATGATAACATCTGTTCCGCTTTCGTCTGAGAGACTAAAGGAGAGAGGATATAATCAGGCATCACTCATTGCTAAGGAAACAGCAAGGATCACGAATATTCCTTTTGTTGAAGATGTCCTTATGAGAGTGCGTAATACAAAGGGACAGGCTTCACTTAAGCTTCGTGAATCGAGGATATCAAATGTCAGCGGAGCATTTAAGGTAAGAGATGATTTCTATATTGAGGGAATTACGATCATCATAATCGATGATGTTGCGACAACGGGCAATACCTTACACGAGGTGTCGGATTCTCTATATAAAAGCGGTGCCAAGAAGGTTCTATGTGCGGCTTTTGCCAGCAATAGAACTTTGAAAAATGCGGAATATTATTGATGACATTGAGAATAGTTACTGATATATTTATATGGTGAATTTTCATTATGGAGTTTGGAATGCTGGTACTTAATTCTTTGCTGCTTGGTTTTGGTCTTGCGATGGATGCCTTTACGGTATCTCTTGCTAATGGCCTAAGTGAACCAAGGATGAAGAAAATCAAGATGATCAATATTGCTCTTATATTTGCAATCTTTCAAGGTGCCATGCCTCTCATCGGTTGGTTGTTTGTCTCTAAGGCTGTTAAGTATATCAATGGTTTTTCCAGATTTGTCCCGATCATCGCTCTGGTCCTTCTTGTTTTCATCGGTCTTAAGATGATATTTGAGAAAGAAGATAAGGACGAGGAAGAGAGAGAGGCAGAGAAATCCAAACTCACATTCGGAGTATTGTTCGTTCAGGGCATTGCTACTTCAATAGACGCATTGTCCGTAGGTTTTACTATTGCTGATTATTCTTTTATCAAGTCTTTGATATCTTCTTCGATCATTGCAGGCGTTACGTTTATTATCTGTGTGATAGGCGTAATTATTGGTAATAAGGTCGGTATGAGATATGCCAAGAAAGCTACGCTTATCGGCGGTTGTGTTTTTGTAATTATCGGTATTGAGATCTTTGTTAAGGGAATGTTCTTCTCTTAATGATACAATATCTCTAAAAATCGAGGTATCTTATGGCAATTCCTATCGACAGGATAATTGATAAGCTTGACAGACTCCTATCTTCAGATAAGAGCCGTGATGCTGAAGAGCTTCTGATCTATTGGTTAGGTGAAGCTGAGAATGATAATGACCTTTCGGGAGCATTATCTATCCTTAATGAACAGATCGGTTTTTACAGAAGATACTATGATGAAGACAAAGGCTTAAAGGCGATCGATAGTGCTCTTGATAAGATGACTAAGATAGGTGAGCAGGCTTCTTTCTCAACTTTTTATGTAAATATTGCGACAACATATAAGGCTTTTGGAAAACTTGTAGAAGCGACGAATAATTATACAATAGCTGAGGAATTATTCGTTAAATACGAGAGAACTGATACTTATGAATATGCGGCCTACCTGAACAACGTAGGCACATTGTATTCTGAACTTGGTCTCTTGGTAAGTGCGAGAATATCATTTGAAAAGGCTATCGATATACTTGAACACCTTGGTTCTGAACAGGCTCAGATCGCTATCTCATACGTTAATATCGCAGAACTTACTGATGCTTCTGAAGAGAAGATCGAGAAGTGTCTGGATCTTGCATGGGAATATATAAATAAAGCACCATTTCCACGCGGAGGCGATTATGCGTTCGTATGTGAGAAACTGGCTCCGTCTTTCGAGAAGTTTGGTAGAACCTACGAAGCCAAGGCATTAAGAGATGTAGCAGGTGAAATATATGACAGGTCTTGAACTTTCAAGGGCATATTATAAAGAATTTGGTCTCCCAATGCTCGAAAAGGAGTTTGGAGATAAGCTGGATCGTATCGCTACAGGATTAGTCGGTCACGGTTCAGAGTGTTTCGGTTTTGATGATGAGATTTCAAAGGATCACGATTTTGAGCCGGGATTTTGTATATGGCTTACAGATGAAGATGAAAAGGATTTCGGATTTAAGCTTTTTCGAGCATATAGTAAATTGCCTTCTGAATATGAAGGGATCAAGCTTCAAAGCAGCAGTGTCTATGGGAATAAGCATAAGGGAGTTCATACGATAAGCGAGTTTTATTCTTTTTATCTTGGACCTCGTGGGCTTCCAAAGACTAATGAAGAGTGGCTTATGATCCCTGAGAATTATCTAGCTGAAGCGACGAACGGAGAGGTTTTCTCTGATCCTTTGGGTGAATTTACTAAGATCAGGGATGCTATCTTAAACGGCGTGCCTGAAGATGTATGGTTCAAGCGACTTGCTTCTTCGATCTTTGGCATGGCACAAAAAGGTCAGTATAACTACAAGAGGTGTTTGCTGCATGGTGAGAAGGGTGCCGCTGTTTTGGCATTTGACGAATATTGCAGGGAACTAATGAGTTTTGTATTCTGCATCAACAGAGTTCATATGCCTTATTACAAGTGGGCATTAAGAGCCATGAGAGATCTTAAAGTGATGGGCGATCTGTCAGATGAGATCGAGACTAATCTTATCGCTCCTCTTGATGCATCGGATTTTATCGAGAAGATATCATCAAAGGTTATAACTTATCTTTCTGAGAATTACGGCATAAAAGATCACGGGGATTACCTGGAAGGTTACTCTTATGCAGTTAATGATCTGATAAAAGACGGTAACCTTAGGATATCACCCGTGATCTTATAAGTTCTTTATTATCTATTACATCTTAAAGTTATCGAATTTCTCGGAAGCTTCCTTAAGGAGTTCGATGATATTAAGATGCTGTGGGCATACACCTTCGCACTGACCGCAGGCAAGACAGTCCTCTGCTTTGCCGTACTTGGCAGTAAGTCCGTTGTAGTAGAAGTTTGGACGTATGTCATTAGGGAACTTTCTCTTGTCGTTCAATGCCTTAAATATATCCGGAATGCTGATGTTGGAAGGACAACCGTCAACGCAATATCTGCATGCGGTACAAGGAACGAGCTCGAGTTCGAACATGAGCCTTCTTGCTTTCTGGACGATCTCTTTTTCTTCAACTGAGAGCGGTTCAAAGTTCGTAAATGTCTTCAAGTTATCTTCCATCTGTTCGGTCTTAGACATACCGCTTAAGATGAATCTTACGCCAGGAAGACTTCCTACAAACCTTAATGCCCATGAAGCTACAGACATATCTGGTCTTGCATTCTTGTAAAGTTCCTCAACAGCAGGGATCATGTTTGCAAGTGTTCCGCCTTTGACAGGCTCCATGACCGTAATAGGAATGTTTCTGCTATGAAGGATCCTATAAAGCTTACCTGAGCAGATAAGTTCGCTGTCCCAGTCAGCATAATTGAGCTGGATCTGTACGAATTCTACTTCAGGATGCTTATCAAGTACCTTTTCGAGAAGCTCAGGAGTTCCATGGAAAGAGAAACCGAAATGCTTGATCTTACCCTGTGCTTTTTTCTCCATAGCCCAGTTGAAACAGTCGAACTTCTCATAAGTATCGTAGTTGTTTCCGTCTTCTATGCTGTGAAGCAGATAATAATCGACATAATCCGTTCCCATTCTCTCGAGCTGCTCTTCGAAAATGCGATCTCTGTCCTCAGCTGTTTTAATACACCATGCAGGAAGTTTTGTAGCAAGAGTAAAGGAATCTCTAGGATATCTGCTGACAATTGCATCCTTAACGACCTTCTCTGAATTTCCGCCATGATAGATATATGCAGTATCAAAGTAAGTATTGCCCGATTCTAGATAACGGTCGACCATCTTGCAAACCTGATCAAGATCGATGACACCGTCGTTTTCAGGTAATCTCATAAGACCGAAACCGAGCATTGGATATTTTGTATCACTCATAAAAAATCCTCCTTCTTTTTATGTGTATTTTAAACAAATAATCAATATATGTGATACAATATACCTGTTAAAAATAACAAATTTCTTTCATTTATAAGGGGAAAAGATCTATATGAGAGCGATGTGGTTTAGAGCTTTAGCTATTATCTTATCAGCGATCACTGTAATCAATATCATTACATTTGATTCAAACAGCTTTTTGGCTGATACGGTTCCTGCAGGTACGGCTGAGGATTTTGTTGAGAGAGGATACTCTCTTATGTTGGGAAGAGAATCCGATGAAGCTGGTCTTGAATTTTGGACTAATGATCTTTATCAGAAAAATATCGATGCAGCAGGCATGATCACTCTGTTCGTTGAGAGTGAAGAGTTTAAGAGTAAGGCACTTTCCAATGCTGATGCAGTTGAGATCTTCTATGAGGTAATGCTTGGAAGAGCTTCTGATGAAGAAGGTAAGGCATATTGGGTAGATGTACTTGATACAGGTTTTTCCTATAGACATATCGTTAACGGTTTTGCTAATTCTCCTGAGTTTAATGAGATCTGTGAATCTTACGGTATCGTGGCAGGTAACATTAATTTCGTTGAGTCACGAGATATGAACCGTGGAACTACAACTTTTGTAGCAGGATGTTATAAGAATATTCTTTCTAGAACTCCTGATGCAGACGGACTTAACTATTGGACATCACTTATTAATGACAGGACTATCTATCCTGAAGAACTCATCCATGAATTCTTCTATACTGAAGAAGGCCAGAGCAAGATAAAGAATGATTCAGACTATATCGATGCACTTTATAAGTCTTTCCTCGGAAGAGAAGCTGATGCAGAAGGTAAGGACTTCTGGCTTAATTCGATCAAGGATGGAGTTACTAGAGAAGATCTTTATGACAACTTTAAGCACAGTGATGAGTTCGATAAGATCCTTTCTTCTCATGATCTTTCATTAAGACCTACTCCAACTCCTACACCTACACCGATCCCTGGTAAGATGGTAGCTCTTACATTTGATGATGGTCCTTATTCTCCTGTAACTAACAGGATCTTGGATCAGCTCGAGGCAGTTGGCGGACACGCTACATTCTTTGTTGTTGGTGATCGTGTTAATACTTACAGCTCTTGTGTAATTAGAGCTAACGATCTTGGTTGTGAGATCGCTAACCACACATATGATCATAAGCATAATCTCGCTTCTGTAGCAGGTACTACTATAAGAGCTGAGGTTTCAGGCTGTAATAATGTAGTAGAGGATCTTATCGGTATAAGACCTAAGATAATGAGACCTTGTGGCGGTTCATTTAGCGATACTACTAGAGCTAATGTAGGCATGCCAATGATCATCTGGTCTCTTGATACTCAGGACTGGAAGAACCGTGATACTCAAAAAACTGCAAATGCTATCCTCAATAATGTCAGTGATGGTGATATAATCCTTATGCACGATCTTTATCCGTCAACAGCGGCAGCGATGGAGATCGTAATACCAGAATTAACAAGGAGAGGTTATACACTTGTAACTGTAAGTGAACTTGCCGAAGCTAAGGGTATAGACCTTCAGGACGGTGAAGCTTACTACTCCTTAAGAGGATAATAAATGAACTTAACCAAGATCGAGAAATCAATACCTGTTTGCTTCTTTCCATTGTTCTTTCTATTCATGGAACTAACGATGAGATTAATGGCAAAGGATATAAGATTTTTCGATCTTGATCTTTTTCCGATAGCATTATTTGCGATCGGTTTTGGATTTCTGATGTATGTCGTTACGGACATTATTCCGCAAAGGATCGTTTCCAGGGTTGTTGGCGGGATCATTGTCGTAGCGGCATTTATCTTTTACGGCATTGAATTCTGCTGTATGGATTTTTACGGTATGTATTTCGGACTTGGATATATGTTCAATATGTCCGGGCAGGTAGTTACCGGCTTTTCGGATATGTTGCTCGATGTTGTAAAGTCCAGAGTGTGGAAGATATTGATCCTTCTTATGCCGGTCGTATTGTTCTTTGTCTTCATTAAGAAGATCATTCCGCTTTCGAAGCGTAAACTTAAGTTTAATGCCATTGTATTTGGTGTTTCGATCGCTTTATGGATCTCCGGATCTCTTATCGCTTCAGTTGGAGAAGACAAGAGCATCAGGACTTATGATTTCGAACCTAATGCTGCTATACAGCGTTATGGAATGCTGAATTCTTTCGAGCTTGAGACTAGATATATGATCTTCGGTAAGCCTGATATTCCGCTTGTTGAAAGAGCAGAAGGCGAACCGCTCTTTACGACTTTTGAACCTTCGTATTTTCCTGAGGAAACGACAGTAAGTACAGAAACTAGTGAGACAGCCACATCAGGGGATGCTACTGATGTATCAGATGAGCCGACACCTACGCCTACTCCGTATCCGTTTAATATGGAGGATATCGATTTTGAGACTTTGTATAACGAGTCGGACAATAATACGATCAAGTCGATGCATCTTTATTTCGGTAACTTAAGACCGACACAGCAGAATGAGTATACGGGAATATTTAAGGATAAGAACCTGATCCTTATCACAGCTGAAGCATTCTCGCCATATGCGGTCGATAAGGAATATACGCCGACACTTTATAAGCTTTCACATGAGAGTTTCATCTTTACGAACTTCTACCAGCCTAACTGGCATCAGTCTACGACGGGCGGAGAGTATTCAGTTATGGTAGGTCAGATACCGCAATGGATAAACGGAAACAATACGTTCAGTGCCAGCGCTCATAAGTATATGTATTATGGTCTTGGTCATGTGTTTGGCCGTATGGGCTATTCGACGCCTGCTTGGCATAACGGAGCTTATGATTATTATAACCGCGATAAGACTCATCCTAATCTTGGTTATGATTTCAGCGCTATCGGTCACGGACTTGATCTTCCGACTAACACATGGCCTGCTTCAGATATGGAGATGTTCGAAGCAACTGTTGATTCCTACATTGAAGATTATGTGAATAACGGCACTAAGTTCCATGCTTACTATATGACTGTAAGCGGTCACTGTAACTACAGCTGGGGCGCTAATGCCATGAGTAAGAGACATAAGGATTCTGCAGTTGAAGCGTTCCCTGATGCTTCATCTCCGGTTCAGGCATATAAGGCTGCTAACAAGGACCTTGATCTTGGACTCGAGTATCTTATTAACAGGCTCGAAGAAGAGGGAATAGCTGAAGATACGGTCATCATTATGGCTGCAGACCACTATCCTTATGGAATCTGCAAGGGTGATGTAGATTATTATGACGAGATGTCAGGTATCGATGATTCCGAGCAGGATATTACAAGATACAGAAATACACTCGTTATGTGGAACGGCGGAATGAAGAAGTCTCTCACGATCAATACGCCTTGTTCAACTATCGATATCGTTCCGACTATCCTTAATCTTTTCGGAATAGAATATGATTCCAGATTCTTCCCTGGAAGAGATATATTTGCTCCTGAATATGATATAGGCACGGCAGATAATGCCATGCCTCTTGTAATACTGCCTATGAACGCAGGTAACAGCTGGGTCACAAGTGCCGGTCAGTATGACTGCAGGACACATGAGTTTACTCCTAACCCTGGAGTTACCGTAAGTGACACATATGTTGATGATGTTAACGAGATCGTCAAGGATAAGTGGCGATACTCAGGAATGATCATCCAAAATGACTACTTCAAGTATGTTTATGATGCTGAGAATGATTCGTAACTTTCCTTAAGTGAAGAAGCGGAAACCTGATCAGCATCGATCCACTTGAAGATGACTTTGCTCTCAGTCAGATCGCCATATAATGCGTCTATCGTACGATCATATGTTGGATCGCTTTCAAGACTCTTGATGATATCTGCACTAGTCTGACCGTCTACTTCATAAGATGTCGAAGCGATATCTTCGAATGTGTAGAAGCTGTGAGCGAACGAGAAAGCATCCATATAATATGATGCCGAAGTGTCTGATACTACGTAAAGATCTCCGAAGAAGTAAATGTAAGATTCTCCGTCAGTAAAGCATCTTACAGGAACATCAGTGATCATGTCAGGGAACAGGAATCCTTCTGAATCATCAACTGTCATATTGCATTCGATAAGTCCGTCTAATGTTTCGTTTACTTCATAGATCTTGACCGAAGTGCAGTAAGCAGAACCCTGGATCGTTCCGAAGCTGACCTCGAGTCTTCCGTTATGATCATAATCGGTTACCGAAAAGAGATAATCGGAATTAGTTTCTTTTACCAACCACATATCCTTATTGTTCTCGATCACAGAGATCTGAGTATCAATGTTGACGGCATCCTCAGTTTCTACAGGCTCGCTCTCTGTAGGTTCAGTCGCCTGAGTAGCCCCAGTAGTCTCATCCTCTTCGAAAACAGTATCTTCAGTTGTTATTGCCGCAGTCTCATCCTTTTCGTCGTCCTTTGCAGCTTTTGTCTCTTTAGTGTTGTTATTGCAAGCACAAAGGGAAAGTCCCATCGACAAAGCTAGGAGTGTAGCGGTGAATGTTGTTTTTTTCATTTATGTATCCTCTCATTTAATATCTTTGATATGCTACCACAAAAGCATTAAAAAATGCCGCATCAAATGCGGCATTTGAGGTGTCAGTGTCTAAACTGAAATAGTTATCAGAGAAGATGTGCTCTGATCTCTTCACCGGAAAGAGGTGAGAGAAGTGCAGGTGCGATATCGAATACTGTCTTACAACCGAAGTCACCCTTAGTTGCAAGTCTTGATACTGCTCTAGCATAAGCGAGAAGAACAGAAGCTGTGAACTCTGGGTTGGAGTCGAGCTTAAGGCTGTACTCGATAACGTGCTTATTCTCGTTGTTCCAGCCAGTTGTACCTGTACGGAATACGAAACCGCCGTGAGCCATTCCGCTGTGATCTCTAGCGAACTCTTCTTCTGTGATGAAGTTTACTGTTGTGTCGTAATCAGAGAAGTAGTTAGGCATTTCCTTGATCGTCTTTGTGATGAGATCCTTGTCAGCACCATCCTCAGGAACTACGTAGCAAACACGTGTGTGCTTCTGACGTGTTGTGAGCTCTGGGTTAGATCCGCTTCTTACAGCCTCGAGAGCAGCCTCTACAGGAACTGTGTACTGCTTACCGTTCTTAACACCAGGTACACGACGGATAGCGTCTGAGTGCCCCTGGCTTACGCCCTTACCCCAGAATGTGTAGTCCTTACCATCAGGGAGGACACAGTTAGAATAGAGACGGTTGATAGAGAACATACCTGGATCCCAACCGCAGGAGATAAGAGCAACCTTGGAATTAGCAAGAGCCTGCTCGTTAACAGCTGCATAGTGTTCAGGGATCTTAGCGTGTGTATCGAAACTGTCGATTACGTTAAAGTTCTTAACGTATTCAGCTGTCTGTTTTGGAAGATCTGTAGCGCTACCGCCGCAGAGTACCAATACATCGATCTTATCTTTATATGAGAGAATGTCATTAACGCTAACTACTGGAACGCCTGCTGTCTTGATAGTAAGGGAAGAAGGATCTCTTCTTGTGAATACTGCAACAAGCTCCATATCACTGTTGTGTGTAATGCCGGCTTCAACACCGCGTGCGAGGTTACCATAACCTAATATACCGATTCTAATAGCCATTTTAATTCTCGCTTTCTTTAAAAAATATTATAACAGGATGATTATAATGCAATTTTTGCAATTTGGAAATCATAAAATTTCATAAGATTAAAAATCGTGAACTTTTTGTAGGCGATTTCACGCAAATTTGAACAGATTTACCCTGTGGCTTGCAAAAATCAGTGTTTAGCAAGTAGAGAAGGGACTGAAAGTTTTAATGTGGCTCTTTCAGAGCTTCTAACTGCCTTTATGCCTTCAGTAAAGATAAGGCGCATGGATGCCGTCAGGAAGTCCTTTGTCTCTTTATCAAGTCCGTCATAACTGTTAGCGATCCTCTTGATGACCTTGATCTTATCAGCTGTTAGCTCCGTCAGAGTATAAGCTTCATATCCTTCGAAGATCTTGGAAAGTGCATCGGCAACCTTCTTGCGTTGCTCAGCCGTCGAATTCTTAAGGTAGCTCTTAAGTGTTTTATCGATCAGTTCACTATCGATATTACGATTCTTCTGAGTAATGAACTTGGTGCCTAGTACCTCCCAGCTGAATCCGTCATGCTGGAAAAAGCCTCCCATAGCATTACTCTTTACTATTGTAGTGGTCTCACATCTTTCGAGGAGCATGCCGATGATGGATGATTCAGGAACCATCGTGTTGATCCTCTTGGTAAGCCTTAAATATGTCGGGTCGGTCAATATATCACCAAGGAATCCCGGACCGTCGTAGTTATAGATCTCAACGATCCTGGAGTTGACCTTAAGAGGAGATCTTATTGCCGAATAAATGGCAAGGTTGCCGCCCTTGGAATGACCCAACAGATAAAGTTTTCGATCAGAGAATTCATTAGCGACCTTATTAAGGTAATCGATAGCCTTTGCCTGAGAAGGGACAACATCGAGGAATCCCATGTTGAAATCTTCCTTCCAGCCAGCAACTGTGTCATCAGTTCCTCTGAAAGCAACAACTACGCTCTTATCATCCAGTTCGAAAGTAGCAGCCGCGAACTGCATCTCCAGATCAGGTTCAAGGATGCTGATGTAATTGGAGATCTTGACATTCTTATATCTTGCTGACTTCGCACACATGCTTGTGAGCTTGTCGAAATAATCCATATTAACGAGAAGCATATTAAGCATCTTGGCATTGTTCTTCTTCACAAGGGAATGGAATTCCTTGATAGTGATGCTTTCTGAAGTGATGTCTTCCATTACGCAGTCGAAACAGATGTAGCAAAGATTCGCGAAGATCATGCCGTCGACTTCGTTCATCGGACTTTTCGAAAAAGGTATGTCACCGCGCCAGCTGAGATAGTCAAGAATATTGCTCATAATAGAATCTCCTTTATATGACAATATTAATCCTTTTTTTACTTAGTGAAAATACCCAAAGCAAAGTAGTTATAGTATAATTTAAGTATAAAAGAAATGGAGGTGATTTTATGTCGATCAAGATCATTACCATAAGCAGACAGTTTGGAAGCGGCGGACGTTCTATCGCTAAGAAGGTTGCTGAAGAACTGGGTTTCAACTACTACGACAAAGAGATCATTGATAATGTGTCTGTAGAGACGGGTTTCAGTAAGGAGTACATTGAGGAACGTGGTGAGCATGCACCTGGTAAGACGATCCTTTCTTATGGATTCGAACCTCAGGGAGTTCCGGGTATCATGAATGGTATGTCGGCAGCTGATTACCTCTGGAGTATCCAGCGTCAGGTTATCCTTAAGATAGCAGAAGAGGATAAGCCTTGTGTTATCGTAGGACGTTGTGCTGACTATATCCTTAAGGAATACGATGGGGTATTTAACGTATTCATCCATGCGAGCATGGATTTCCGTAAGGATCGTATCGTAAGGTTATACGGCGAGAGCGAGAATAAGCCTGAGAAGAGACTTATCGAGAAGGATAAGAAGCGTAAGACAAATTACAAGTACTACACTAACCAGGATTGGGGAGATGCAGTCAATTATGATCTATGTCTCGACAGTAGTTTCTTCGGAGTAGATAAATGTGCTGAGATCATATGTGATCTCGTTAAGAATTCTAAGTAAAAGATAAGGCGTTTCACTTTTAAAGTGGAACGCCTTAATTATTTATCCTTCGAATTTATCTTGGTTCTTGTCGTACCATCCGCAGAAATCCTTCAGGACACTGTCGTCAGTTACTTTCTGTAATGCCTCCAGGCTTTCTTTGGTTGTTATCTCGTCGAATTTCTGAGCATCAGGATCGGAGATCTCTTCCAGATAATCTGCGAAGAAGTACTTATTATATGTCTCGAACAGGTAAGTGAAGAACCTGTAGCCGAAGCTGAAGTTTTCCTCGTCGAATGACTCTGAGTGAATGAATCTGTCTTCGATCTTGAACTTGTCGATATTAGGATCAGCAGAATAAAGATCGTTAGGATCAAAATCTGCATCGACATCATCAAGATCATAGATGATCGCATTAGTCATATAAGTAGCGAATCCTTCAGCCATGATCTCGTCGATCTCAGGTCCGTTCAGCTTATGAAGGATGTGAGCGAGCTCATGGATGAGATTACCGTCGAAATCATCGAAATCGATATCTTCCTGAAGAAGAAGTACTTCGCCGTAATTGTACTCGTTATGATCCATCGTGTGTTCAGAGATGATAAGATCAACTTTCTTCTTATCGGCATTTACATCCCAGAAGTCCCTGTCGAAATTCTTTTCTCTCAGGTAGATCGTCTGTTCTGCATAAGGAGTCTCTGCAGCAAAGCTAAGACCTGATTCATCTTCGAGCTTACTGCAGATCTCATCGATAATCTCAGCCGTATCACCGCGAACCTTGATGCCTTCAGTTAAGAATACGCAGCAGTATGCAGTCTCGAAGTATGCGTTTCCGTCAGTAGTTACGTAATCATCACTGTCTCCGCTTAACTTAAGAGGTGTCGAATCTTTGTATCTATTAAAGTAATATTCGATGTCCTTCTTGCTTATGTCCGTAACGTATAAAAGATATCTGTCGAAATAATATCTTTCAAGGAATATCCTTTCTTCTTTCCCATGTTCCTTATAACCGTCGACAGTATATACGTCATTCGGAGTTGTGACTCTGATCGTGAAATCATAATCCTTGGTCTTGTCGTTTTTTTCGAATTCCAGGACTTCGACTGAGAAACCTTCCGGATCTTTATTCAGACTGGAATTACTGAAATCAACAGAGCATCCTGCAAGGATAAATGCTGTCAAACATAATGTTATTAATAATTTAATATTGTGTTTCATAGGTCAAATTTTACACATGTGTATTATAAAGTCAATGAATTTTAAGACTTGCAGATTTAATTCTGAAGATTTAAATTGTTGACATTATCTATTAAGGAGATAGTTTCGAATTGTCTCGTTCTATTACGCATGACAAAAGCCGTTCTGTAACGGTTACGCTGATACTTCTTGCTATACCGTCTCTTCTTGAACATATACTGGAGACACTCATGCAGTATGTCGATACTGCAATGGTTGGTCATTTAGGTAAAGAAGCGACATCAGCAGTAAGTTGTACGACAACGATCTCATGGCTTGTAGGTACATTCTCATGGTCTATAGGTATGGCTTTTCTTGCGCTCATATCAAGATCTCATGGAGCAGGACTGACGGATAAGGTAAAAAGATATACCGGGTTTGCATTTTTGTCTGCATTGATATTCGGTACATTAACCGCTGTTATCTCTTGCTCTTTAAGTCCGTTCATTCCTATGTGGATGATTAGGCTTCCTTTAACGTACATAACGATCAATTATCTCCATTTAGGCCTTAACGAAGTATGGCTCTGTATGATAGCTGATAATGTCTGTATGGCGGTCTTGCTTGCTTTATGCTATCTTCTTACTCGAAAACGCGGGTTGAATAATAAATAAAAAACTTATATAATGCACCAGTAAAGGCGTTGATCGGGAACAAGTAGATCTTGGCTTTTTCGCACAGAGAAAGGGCGGTTGGTGAGAGCCCCAAGGAATGCCGTGAATCGAATACCTCCCGGAAGTCGGATACCGAATTGAAGTGTCGTAGCATTTTGTAGTATTTTTCGTTTACCTTTGGCGAAGCTTGTAGGACTTCATAGTAGGCTGTCCCGTAGTTGCACACGTTATAGTGCCGAAGTGTTTTTGTGACACTTCATGAGTCCTGTTATGCGCGAGCGGCAGGAGAACAGAGGTGGTAGCACGGATATTTTCCGTCCTCTGGACTATTATTGTGGGTCCGGGAGGGCGTTTATTCCTCCTGACGAAGATTAAGGAGGTTTTTTTATGCTCATCAAGATCATCATGCTCATCGCATTCTTTGCGAGTGTAATCGTGGTCGGTGTTGTCTGCAGAAGAAAAGCAACAAACGTTAACGGATTTGTTCTCGGAGGACGTAATGTTGGTCCTTGGCTTACAGCTTTTGCTTACGGCACATCTTACTTTTCAGCTGTTATCTTCATCGGATATGCAGGTCAGTTCGGATGGAAGTTCGGTATTGCATCTACATGGATCGGTATCGGTAATGCAGTTATCGGTTCACTTCTTGCCTGGGTTATCCTTGGTAGAAGAACAAGACTTATCACTCATAAACTTGACAGTTCAACAATGCCTGAATTCTTCGATAAGAGATTTAAGTCGAAGTCATTGAGGATCGGTGCTTCAGCTATCATCTTCATCTTCCTTATCCCTTATACAGCTTCTCTTTATAATGGTCTTTCAAGACTTTTCGAGATGGCTTTCGGTATTGACTATACAGTTTGTATCATCGCTATGGCAGTGCTCACTGCGATCTACGTTATCGCAGGCGGATATTTCGCTACTGCAGTTAACGACTTCATTCAGGGTATCATCATGCTCGTTGGTATCGTTGCAGTTATCCTTGCAGTTCTTAATATCAATGGCGGTCTTATGGGTTCAGTTAAGGCTCTTGCAGAAGTAGAGGGTGATTTCCCTGGATCTTATGCTTCGTTCTTCGGTCCTCTTCCTCTTGATCTTCTCGGTGTTGTAATCCTTACATCACTTGGTACATGGGGTCTTCCTCAGATGGTTCAGAAGTTCTACGCTATCAAGTCCGAGGATGCTATCCGTAAGGGTACTATCATCTCAACAGCTTTCGCTATCATTGTTGCAGGCGGTTGTTACTTCCTTGGCGGATTCGGCCGTATCTTCCTTACACAGGAACAGGTTGATGCAATGGGCTTCGACCAGATCATTCCTACTATGCTCGAGAAGCTTCCTGATATTCTCATCGCTGTAGTAGTTATCCTCGTTCTTTCAGCTTCTATGTCAACATTGTCATCACTCGTTCTTACATCGAGCTCGACACTTACACTTGACTTCGTTAGCGGAACGATCGTTAAGAAAATGTCAGAGCAGAAGAAGGTTGTATGTCTTCGTATCTTCGTATTCGTATTCATCCTTATCTCTGCTGTGATCGCTGTTATCCAGTACAACAGTTCAGTAACATTCATCGCTCAGCTCATGGGTATCTCCTGGGGTGCTCTTGCTGGTGCATTCCTCGCACCATTCCTTTTCAGTCTCTACTGGAAAAAGACAACAAAGGCTGCTTGTTGGGCATGCTTCATCTTCGGACCTGTGCTTCTCGTTGTTAACATGCTCTTCAGAGCACAGCTTCCAACGATCATCCAGTCACCGATCAACTGTGGTGCTTTCGCTATGATCGCAGGTTTTGTGATCGTACCGATCGTAAGTCTTATCACACCTAAGCCTGATAAGAAGCTTATTGACGAGACATTCTCTGTATGTGAAGTTGAGGTAAAAACAACAGCTAAACATCAGCTTGAGGAATCAAAGTAATATAAGTATTTAATGATCGCCGTCTTACTTTTTCGAAAAGTGAGACGGCTTTCTTTATGAAATCTTTATACTTTGTTTGCGAAAACTTTGTGATCTATTGCCATAATACATCTCGGATCAAAGAAATGAGATCACTAAACACACATGTTCAAGAATAGGAGATATAATATGAAGAACATTAAATTAAAAACAACACTTGTAGCTCTTACACTTTCTTTGGCACTTGCTTTTTCAGTAGCAGGATGCTCTTCAACAAAGGATGATAAGTCTGATAAGAAGGAAGAGACAAAGGTAGAAGAGACTGAGGAAACAACAGAAGAAACAACAGAGGAAACTACTGAAGAGACAACTGAGGAGACAACTGAGGAATCAGTAGACGAGACAGAAGATCTTGGCAGCATGCAGATGCCTGAACCTGCTAGCGTTTCTGACTTTAACGACGAGAACGTTCAGGCTTGTGCACAGAAGGCACTCGATGATGGTCTTGATATCTTAAAGCTCGAACCTGAAATGGTTACTGAATATGATAATTATGTTGAGGGATTCCTTGCTTCCGGCGGAAGCTTGAGCGTATCAGCATCTGCTGATGACGAGGGCAATTCTGATTCATCTATCGGTGAGTCTTCAGACTTTAAGATGTATATCTGCTATCTCTTTGAAGATGCAGATTCAGCTAAGGCTATTTTCGATCAGCAGGTTGAGGACATGTTCTCTATGTATGAAGAGCAATCTTATAAGATCGAAGAGACAGATAATGGTTCTATTCTTACATTTGAGGAAGAGGGTGTAACAGCAGTTATGGAAGTCAATGGTAATCTCTTTACATTAGTTGAGACCATCCAAGGCTGATATTTAACTTTCGAATAATAAAATTCCCTGAAGCTATGCTCCAGGGAATTTTTTTTGATCAATAATTGTACTTGTTCCAGAAGAGTGTAGGATCACTAAAGTCTCCGATTGGCATATTAGGGAACTTAACTCTAAGGGTGTCTTGTGTTGATTCCATAGAGAGTATCATATGCAAGATCTTGATATTCGCTACTTTGAATTGAGATATATAATTAATCATGCCTACGATATTTGCATTCATTTGCTCGCCATAGAGGATCTTAAATACAAGTGATATGAACTCAGTAGTGTCAAGTTTGTAAGCTTGATTCCAGAATTTTGAAGAACTGAATACGAAACTGAAGTAGTTTGCCAAAGTTACATTTCCCTCTGTAAGATTATGTATATATGTAAATGAATAATCTGATTGAGAGAATCCTTGAATATTAGTTAACGTATTAATTAGAAGAGTTGTCACTTCCTTACTGGTGATAGGTGAGTTGTAAGGTGTTTCCTTAAGACCGTCATTTGATACTGTCTTATTCATAAGATATGAAGGAGCATATTTCTTAACTGCTTCTCTTACAGCTTCATATGCATTTACGCATCCGTAACCTGAATAAGTATCATAACCGACACTATCAACATCGATCGCAGTACTCTTGACTATCTCATATGCCTCGAAAGGTGTGATCCTGCTGTCTACTGACATAACTAGAGCGATTACGCCGGCAACTATCGGAGCCGCCATTGAGGTTCCTGTCATTATCGAAGTCGTATAATGTGCATCAGCTGAGAGGATCCTCGAACCCGGTGCGCTGATATCTACTTTTCCGTATGAAGAGTTAGGGGAGACCTTAAGCTTTCCTGTTGCATCAACATAAAGATTTCCAACGGAGACAGCCTTTGAACAACAAGCAGGATAATTAACGGTTGATGTTCCGGTATTTCCTGAAGCAGAGACAAGGAGCATTCCGTTATCATAAGCTGTATCTACTGCTAACTCGATGACTTTGGTCTGAGCGGCTTTTGAAAGTTCCAAACTGATACTGCATATCTTACATTTGCTTTCTGAAGCATAAACGATAGCTTCGGCCATAGCGGAGATATCTGTCTCGGTTGCAGCGTGATAATTAAGAGTGTCATAGCCTGATACTTTTGTGACACTGATACAGACAAGCTCTACTCTGTTGTTATATGTTCCTGAAGCTATACCTGCCGTGCCGTTATCATCATTTGGATTAGCACCGATAAGGCTTGCACAGAAATTGGCGTGATCACTTGGGTCACTATACCAGTCAACGCCTTTTCTGACGCCTGTAGAGAAATCGCAGGAATAGACCATATTTACATTAAAATAGATATCCGGATCCTGGAGATTGAAGACTCCGTCAATGACAGCTACTCTGACTCTGCCGCCTTTGTTAGGGAGTTTATCAAGCTGTTCCCAGGCATCGAAAGTATGAATAGCATCGTGGTGCCACTGAAGAGCACTCTTGTCCTTTATATCAGAGATACCGTTTTCTTTGATGTCTGAGTAATCCGGTTCAGCATAAAGAACGAATTTCTCCTCATTAAGCTCATTGATCGCGCTTGTTACATCATAATCCTCATTAATGAAGACTTTGTAAGCTTTGTAGTCTTTTCCGGAAAAGAGCTCAGATACATCTTTTACAGCCGGAAGAGAAGTAAGCTTCTCATCAGGAAGATCAGTCTTTGTAATTACATTTATATGATCTTCGCAATAAGTAGCATCTTCAGCGATCTCGAAATTCTCCTTGTCGAAAACAATATCCGAATTGTTCTTTACGATGTCGGCATTGGCAACCGAAGCGAATAAGCATGTTGTGATGATCGAAGTAGCCAATATAGCAGATATCGATCTAAGAATACTTTTCATAATCTAATCCTCCTTGGTAGGTACCATGGCGATAGTATCAAAATTAAATGATCAGTGTCAATCAACAAGAGGTCATAGTTGTACTCCTTTCGCGAAGAACCGTGGGTTGATCCCCGCGGTTCTTTGTATAAAGAATACAATTCTATATTTATAAAGAAATATGATACAATCCTATCTATGCCACTTTTAACCGTAGACAATGTAAGTATAGATTTTCACGGCAGGGATCTGCTTGATAAAGTCTCCTTAAGGATCAATGAGGGGGACAAGATCGCGTTTATCGGAAATAACGGAGCAGGTAAGTCGACGCTTTTCAGGATCATCAGAGGAACACTGACTCCTAAGGAAGGCAAGATCATAAGACATGGTAATACCATTGTCGGATTCTTATCCCAGAATATGGAAGAACAGGATTTTAACGGCAAGACCCTTAAGCCTGTCCGCCTTTCCGAGAAGGAACATGAGAAAGCAGCTCTTGAGATGGAGCTTTCGACCATCGATCCTGAATCACCTTTGTACAGAACAAAGACAGATGAGTATTCAAAGGTTACAGCCGAATTCGAAGCCATGGGCGGTTACGATTTTGACTTCAGGATGAAGGAAGCATTATCGGGATTAGGCCTTTCTGATATATCAGAAGATCGTGATCTGACGACATTGTCAGGTGGAGAGAAGATGCGTGTGTGTCTTGCTCAGCTTATAGTTGCAAGACCAGATATATTGATGCTCGACGAGCCTACTAACCATCTTGATATAGAAGCAGTCGAGTGGCTTGAGGGATTCTTGTCCTCATATGGCGGAGCAGTATTCGTAATATCCCACGATCGTCATTTTATCGATAAGATCGCTAACAGGGTCATTGAACTAAATGACGGTTCGGTTAAGGAATATAAGGGTAATTACACTGATTATAAATATCAGAAGGCTGAGTTTATCAAGTCTCAGGAAGCTACAGTAAAGAACCTTGAGGCTGAGCTCGAGCATCAGCTCGATGTTAAGCAGACCATGCTTTCGCACAGGAATATAAGTGGTTACCATCAAAGAGAGAAGATGGTAAATAAGCTTCAGGATATCCTTGAAGCTGAGAAGAAAAAACTTGGTAATGATCCGATGAAGATGAGCTTTACACTTGTTCCGGAAGACAGGACAGGTGCAGAAGATAAGATACTTATACAGGTTAAAGATGTAAGTAAGAAGTTCGATGATGATCCGATGCTTTTCGAACATGTAAGCTTCGAACTTAAGGCTAATCAGAAGTTGTTCCTGTGTGGTCCTAACGGATGCGGTAAGTCTACTCTACTTACGATGCTTCTTGGAAGACAGGGAGGATTCGATGGAACAGTATTTGTCTCATCAGGCGCTTCCAGCGGATTCATGGGTCAGTTCGTTCCGTTCGATAATGAGGAACTCACATGTCTTGAGGAACTTCTCGGAAGGACCGACATGTCTGAGACTCAGGCTAGAAATATGCTCGCCAGATTCGGTTTCAGGGATCTTGACGTATTTAAGAAGATCGAAGTTCTTTCAGGCGGTGAGAGGTCTAGACTTTACCTTTGCTGTCTTCTTCAGGAGAAGCCTGACATATTGTTCCTTGATGAGCCAACTAACCATCTTGATATCGAATCGAGAGAAGTGCTCGAGGATGCGCTTCGTGATTATAACGGTGCGATCATATGTGTAAGCCATGACCGTTTCTTTATCGATAAATGCGCTGACAGTATTCTTGGATTCTCGAATGGTACTGCTATGCTTTTCGATAAGTATAAGTATTACAGACAAAGCCTTAAGCATAATACTACTGAGGCAGTTAAGGTTCAGAAGAATGAGGAAGAGAAGACTTCCAGAGTAACCGAGGGGAAGGTTAATTCTATGAACCGCGCTCAGGAGCGTAAGATGGAAGCTAAGCGTAAGGAAAGGATGCGTGCGATCGAAAAAGAGATCGCAGAACTCGAGAAAACGCAATCAGAGATGGAGGCATCGTTTGGTGCTGACACAAAGCCGGAAGAATATGAGAAGTTCGCTGAGAATGCGGCTCTTCTGGAAAAGCTCTATGAGGAGTATATGGAGCTCGAAGATTAAAGAAGATTGATTATGAAGTGAGAAGGGTGAAATGAGATTATTTAAGAGGGACAGTCAGTTCTATAAAAGAGTATTTGTATTGGGATTTCCGATAGCGCTTCAGACGTTTATAACCGTTGCTGTCGGAATGCTCGATAACATAATGGTGAGCAGGGTATCAGAGAGCGCATTCTCTGCAACTTCGCTTGCTAATTCCTATATGACGATATTCCAGATATTCTGTATGGGTCTTGGAATGGGTGCTTCGGTTCTTGTATCAAGATACTGGGGAATGAAGCAGTCGGGCGACAAGGACGGTAAAGCGTCGGTTTCGCTTAAACAGACTATCACTCTTATGTTAAGGCTCATGCTCATTGTTGCATCGATCTTTGCGATTGGAGCGGCTTTCTATAGAAAATACATAATGATGTCTTATACGGATGAACCGCTCCTTATCGCGATGGGAATGAAGTATCTTAAGTTCTCGATCGTTACGTTCTTCTTCCTCGGACTTTCACTTGTAACGACTATTGTTCTAAGAAGTATCGGTCAATCGAGGTTTCCGTTATATGTATCGATAATGGCACTCGTCATTAACCTCTCATGTAACTACATTCTTATCTTCGGCCATTTTGGAGCACCTAGACTTGAGATCGCAGGAGCTGCTATCGCGACATGTATTGCGCGTGTTTTCGAGGGCTCCGCAGTATTCATTTATCTTGTGTTTATAGATAAAAAAGCAGGATACAGGATCAAGGATTTCTTCATGAAGACTAGAACTCTCCTATCAGAGTACTTAAGGATCTGTATTCCTGTCCTTATAAGTGATGCAATATATGCTTTCGGTAATAATTCTATCACCATGGTCATTGGTCATCTCGGAGGCGCATTTGTTGCTGCTAATTCGATAACTGCCGTAACCCAGCAACTTAGTACTGTAGTTATCCAGGGTGTATGTCAGTCAGGCGCCATAATCACGGGTCAGACTCTCGGAAACGGAGAGAGGGAAAAGGCAGAAGAACAGGGTTGGCTCTTCCTGGGCCTCGGTTTTGGATTAGGCTTTTTGTCAGCGCTTTTTATCTTCTTTACGAAAACGCCGATCATCAGTGCATATGGAGAGAAGACTACGCCTGAGGCGATCTCGATTGCTTATCAGCTCTTGAATTCGATCAGTCTTATCATTATCTTCCAGGCCACAAACAGTATCATGACAAAGGGTGTCCTTCGTGGCGGCGGTGATACCAAGATGCTCATGCTCGCGGATAATATCTTCTTGTGGGTATTAGCATTGCCACTAGGTCTTCTTGCTGGTTTCGTCCTTCATCTTCCACCATTTTGGATCTACTTCTTCCTTAAGTTCGATCAGGTCGCGAAAACAATATGGTGCGTACTGCGTCTCAGGAGCAGAAAATGGATCAAGAAGATCTCCACGGGAAAGAACTGAGTCTGTCCTGTCTTTTGCTTAAGTTCCTCAGTTGTACCTACGATCCTCTGATATCATAATAGTAAAAGGAGCCAGTTCCGTCGGAGGTAAGTATGTCAAGAGAAGCTAAGATAACGATCCACCCTGATTTTGAGATAGGCGAGATATCAGATAGATTATTTAGCGCCTTTCTGGAACCGATAGGTACTATGGTAAACGGTACCATGTTTAATCCTAAACATCCGACTGCAGATGAGCAGGGTTTCCGTAAGGATTTTATGGAAGTGCTTAGTAAGACAGGACTTCCTGCTGTAAGGATGCCTGGCGGCAACTATGTTTCCTGCTGGCAGTGGAAAGATTCTATAGGCCCCAAAGATCAGCGTAAGACTCATCTTGATCCTTCATGGTATCAGTACATCACTAATGAAGTAGGTCATGACGAGTATCTTCAGTGGGCAGAAAAGATCAAGACTTCTCCTTTGTATACAGTTAATCTCGGAACCGGCACCATGCAGGATGCGATGGATATTGTCGAATATACAAATCATGTCGGAGGCACATACTGGTCTGACTTAAGACGTAAGAACGGACACGAAGCTCCATATGGCGTTGATACATGGTATCTCGGTAATGAGATGGATGGTCACTGGCAATTGGGATCCTGGGAGCAAGATCCGAGAGGTTACGGTGTTATGTGCCTTGAAACAAGTAAAGCTATGAAGTGGATCGATCCTAAGATTAAGACTGCTGTATGCGGATCTTCAGTTCCGTTCATGGAGCATTTCCCGGAGTGGGATGAGAAGGTTCTTGATAAGTGTTATGACGTAGTTGATTATCTGTCAGTACATTTCTATCACAGTGCTCCTCCTGGAGATCTTAATTCTCTTCTCGGAGGCTCAGTCTACTATGAGGATTTCCTTAATACAGAGATAGCTATGTGTGACTATGTTCAGTCCAAGCACAGATCACCTAAGAAGATGATGATATCTCTTGATGAATATGGTGCGATGATAAGACCTAATAATCCTCTCAATCCTGGTTGGGGAAGATACAACATGGCAAGGATACATCACAGTTTCGATCCGAAGCGTGAGTACATTCGTCATGATCCTGATAATATGCCTGATTTCAGATTCCCTGGCGGAGATATGGAGCATATGCTGGCCATGACATCCATCCAGCTTGCACTTCTAAGACATGCAGATCGTGTGAAGATCGGTTGTATGACTGGTGGACTTCATGCTCTTTGTGCTGCTGATCATGATAAGGTCTGGAGAACAGCATCTCATTATGCGATGCTTCAGCTTATGAGTCTTGCTAAGGGAACATCTATGCAAGTTAAGATCGACTCAGAAACATACGATATGCCGGGATATGCTGTAGATGATACTTCGCAATATACAGGAAAAGAAGGCGTTAACTATGTTGATTGTGCTTGCGCCTATGACAAGGAAAATAAGAGGATAACAGTATTCGTTATCAACAAGAACTCTGATGAAGAGTATCCGCTGACGATCGATATGAGCGGTTTTACTGGATTGGAGTTAAAGTCTCACACAGTAATACACTGTGATGATATAAGTAAGATAACCGATCCTGAAGATGACGAGTTCTTTATGCCTAAGAAAGTTGATGCAGCCGTTCTTAAGGATGGCAAGCTTAAGACTTTTTTAAAGCCTTTGTCGTGGAATGTTATTGAGTTCACAGTTAAGTAATTTAAGTTTTGTTTTGTTCATAAACATCTATGTTATTCTTCAAATTGATTTCGAAAATGAGAAGAACATAAAAACTTTGTATTTCAAAATATATAAAATTCTATTGATTCTTTAAAAATTATTTACAATTAGCCATTACATCATCAAGTAAATGAGGTTAAAATGTAAACATTAATTGATGTTTACGAGAATATCATAAGAAACTGAATTTGTTGGGGGAAGGAGGTTTACTTTGATGAGTAGTTGGCCGATAATCGCTAAGCAAAGCACAGCACAGCACAGCGTAGTAGGTTATGGCTTTACTACGAACAATTTTATCAGGGACGGATGATCGTTAGGTCTTAAGGTTAGGGCAACCATGAGATCTGACGATTTTGTTTTGTATAAACAAAAAGTTAAGAATCTGATATGAAAAAAATAGGAGGTTAGACTATGAGTTCAAAAAAGAAATTTCGAACTAAAGCGATAAGTACTTTATTAAGTACTGCGATGACAGTTACTGCTTTGTCAGGAGCTCTTGCTCCGGCAGTAATGGCGACAACGTCTTCCGTTAATATGGGTGAAGTCAGTAGTGTAACGTTGGCAGCTGACGACACTTTGAATATCTATGATAACGGTGGTCCCAACGGCGCTTATGCTGATTATTCTAATGATACCTTAACAATTAATGCTCCAGCGGGATATGGAATCAATTTGTCCGGTTCGTATTATACTGAAGCAGGTTATGACACAATAACTATAAATGGCTTTAATAGTAATTTGGAGAGTTGTACTCTTTTAAGCAATGCTTCTGGATCAAATAGTGTTAACATTGTCAGTTATGGCAATACAATGACGATCTCGTTTACTTCGGATTATGATAATAGTATGAATAATGGGGTTACAGGATATGCGTTTACAGCAACACTATTTGAGATGCACTTACATAGTTTTACATATTCTGTAGATGGTGATACTGTTTCCGCAACTTGTACAGATGGGTGTACTTCCGGTTGGGATTCTTCTCCGGTTACATTAACTATTGTTCCACCTACGCGTACAGTATTTAATGATAACGGAAGTGCAGCAGCTACTCTGACAGGTCTTGATGCTTTTAATTCGGCAACAGGTCTTACGTTAAGCGAAGATAGTATCAAGTATGTAGGCAGAGATGAAACGACATATACTGAGAGTGCTACTGCTCCAGTAAATGCTGGTAAGTATAATGCAAAGTTGACATTTGGTGATTATACTATCTCTACAGATTATGAGATCGCTAAGGCTGATCCTGTTATAACAGTAAGTGCCAAGACTTTGTTCGTAACAGGCAGTACATTGAATCTCTTGCAGAGTTTTTCGATTGACCCTGCAGATGGAGGAACGATCCGATTCAGTATAAAAGATAAGCAAAATCAGCTTGAAGGCGGTGTTCAGCCTCAGGCTAAAAAGGTTGATGATTACACAGTATATTACAGAGCTGAGAATCCTGACGATTCAAATTACGTCGATCAGGAATATACTGACGAGAGATCGATCCAAGTTAGTATTGTTGCAGTTCCTGTCGTTACTATGGATGGTTATACATATGGTAAGACACTTCCTGTACCTTCCGTAGATTCTTTTGCTAGCGATGCAACATTCTATTACAATACTGAAAACAGTAATGAAGGCGGAACCGAGTGGAAGGATATGACGCCTACTACTCTTCCTGTCGGAACATATTATATGTATGCGAAGATCGCTGATACTGAATCTCATGTAGCAACGACAACAGCTCCGGTAGCATTCGAAGTTTCAGTTGCTGAAGAGACACCTTATACGATCGAACTTTCTAAATCTGAATATGTTTGGGATGGAAACGAATGTGTTCCTGTAATAACTGTTAAAGATAAAGAGAACAACGTAGTTCCTCCGACAGAATACAAAGTAGAAATCGAGAACAATGTTGAGCCTGGTACAGCTACAGTAACTATCACAGATAAAGACGGTGGTAACTATACTGTTTCAGGAGAAACAACGTTTACTATCAAAAAGGCATCATTTACTCCTGTAGTAACAATGACCGATTATACATGGGGTAGTGAACCATCTGTACCTGCTTTGGTAGAGAATACAAGTGCAGGAGAAGTTACATACTATTACAGTAAAACAAATAGTAATGAAAACGGCACGGAGTGGAAGGATATTGAGGCTGAGACTTTGGATGCAGACACATACTATATGTATGCAGTAGTTGCAGAGACAGACCACTATTTTGAAGCTAAATCTGCTCCGGTTGCTTTCGAGATCGGTAGGAAGGCGTTGAATCTTGAACTATCTATTGAAGGTTGGGAATATGATTCTGAAGCACAGACACCTGTACTCGGAGGTAACTTAGGAAATGCTGAGCCGGTATACGTTTATTATACTGATGCAGATCGTCAGATTAAGACAACTGTTGCTGATAATGCAGCTACAGAAG
>JAGCGE010000047.1 GCA_017649745.1 Clostridiales bacterium
GACAGAAGTGAGATAAGAAAGGTTACTTGTTTTAAGGCATATAAGTATGCTTTAAGTAAACTTGTTTAATATGAGTGATTTGAAAGAAAAAAAGAAACGATCCGGTAAGAGCATGGCCATAGCCACTGCTCTTGTTATGTTAGGACTTTTATTATCAAAGGGTACCGGTTTTGTAAGAGAACTTCTTGTAAGTGTTAAGTATCATGAGGATCTATATAGAGATGCTTATTCATTAGCATTCACATTTCCGGATTTCTTCTTTAATCTTTTGATCGGCGGTTCTATTCAGGCTGCTATCACTCCGTCTCTTGCTGCTAAGATAAATGAGAATAAAGAGAAAGAAGGTCTTAGAGCTGTAAGTATTTTTATCTCTGTCTTTGCTATCCTAATGGCTTGTGTCTGTTCTTTGGGATTCATTTTCTCGAAGCAACTATTTAGTGTATATGCACCTTCTTCTGCAACTCCTGAAAAGATCGCGATTGCTGCTCAGGGTGCACGACCATTGTATATACAGATCTTTTTCATGATGTTGGCAGCATTATCGATAGGTATCCTTAATGCTTATAAGAGATTCGGATCTACTTCTTTTGGACCTACTATCTATAACATCTGTGTTCTTTTATCTATTCTTATCTTTGCAGGTGATTCCAGCGCTAAGCTTACAAGATGTATGATCGGTATTACCGTAGCTGCTCTTGTTTACTTTATTTTCCAGTTTGTAGTCGGATTTGATAAACTCAGCAAGATAAGGTTTAACTTCAGACCAACTGATCCTGCGTTTATCGCGCTTTTGAAAAGAGCGATCCCGATCCTTATCTCTGCCTCTATCGTTCAGGTTAATATACTTACTTTGCAAAGATTCGCACTTCAGATGACAGATGGTACGAACTTTGCTTTAAGAAATGCCCAGACAGTATGGCAACTTCCTTACGGAATCTTTGCCGTTGCTGTAGGTAACGTAATGCTTCCTTCACTTGCTGCTCTTTATTCTTCAAAGCAATATAAAGAAGCATCTGAACTTCTGTCTTCGAGATTAAAGACAGCTTTGTTCATGACTATCCCATCTGCGGCTTTTCTCTTTATCATGAGTAACGATACTATCAGAGCTTTCTTTAAGTGGAATGCAGATTTCAAAGATTCCAATATTGAGATCGGTGGATCCATCCTTATGGGATTTTCTTTTGCTATCATAGCTCAGACAGGTGTCTTCATGTTTAACCAGTCTTTCTATGCTATCGGAAAGACCAGAGCTCCTTTGTTTGCAGGTATCGTTGGAATGTTTACTAATCCTTTATTCTGCTGGTGCTTTGTTAAGCTTGGTCTTGGTCCTATCTCTATGGGTCTTGCATATTCTCTTTCGAGCATTATCCAGCTCATGCTTTTGGTATGGATCTATTGCTCGAACAAGAAACTTGCTCCGAGAAATCTTCTTAAGTTTATTCTTAAGAGTATCATTTGCGTTACTACAATGATCCTCGTTATGATACTTCTGAACTCAGTCCTTCCACAGGGTGATAGAAAAATCATCCAACTTGCTATTCTTGCGTTAAAGGGTTGTGTTTCTATAGCTGTATACTTCTCCGCTGCATGTCTTCTTCGTATGGATGAAGCTTTATTCTGGATCAAACGAGTTCTTTCAAAGCTCGGAAAGAAAGTTTGATCTGTATTGCATAAAACAATTGAACTAATCTCTTCCTTTTAACTTATAATATCTATATAGAATATAAAAAGGAGAGTAACTAAATGGATAAGTACGAAGAACTCAATAAGATAGTCGCAGAGTCTAAGCATATCGTATTTTTCGGTGGAGCAGGCGTATCAACAGAGAGCGGTATCCCTGACTTCAGATCAAAAGACGGTCTTTATAACAAAAGAGACGTCGAATTTGATTCTTATTCTCCTGAATACCTTTTGAGTTCATATTGTCTTGAAGATGAGCCTAAGGTTTTTTTTGAATTTTACAGACAGAAACTAAACGTTGAGGGAATAGAACCTAACGGAGCGCATATTATGCTTGCGAAAATGGAGAAAGCAGGGAAGCTAGACGGTGTTATCACTCAGAACATTGACGGACTTCACCAGAAAGCAGGTAGCGTTAATGTTCAAGAAGTCCATGGGTCTACTCTTCGTAATTACTGCAGCAGATGTAAGAAGAAATATCCTGCTGACTATATCTTTAAGTGTGAAGATAATATCCCTAAGTGTAAGATATGCGGTGGTGTAATAAGACCTGACGTTACACTTTATGGTGAAGGTCTGCCGACAGAAGCATGGCGTAATTCCGTGAAACTTGTTGATAATGCTGATTGTCTTATAGTTGGAGGTACATCACTTGTAGTAAATCCGGCTGCTTCATTAGCTATGGGTTTTAGGGGTAAGAACCTTATCGTAATCAATAAACAGGCCACACCGGCTGATAGGCTTGCAACTCTTGTATTCCATGAGAGCATATCTGAGGTATTAAAAAAGATAATAATCTGACACAATTTCTTGTACTGTCCTATTAATGGACACGATATTAGATATAATGCTTAAAAAAAGAAATTTGTTCGCTTTTGGTATTGACAAAAACAAAACTGAAAAATACAATCAATACCATAAGCGTGAACAAACGTTCGTGATAAGGAGAACCGTTATATGGCTAAGAAGAGTTCAGGTAAAGCAAGTGTAAGTCAGGTTGCAGCAGGTAATCAGGAAGAGAGAAAAAAGGCTCTTGAGGCTGCAATGGCCCAGATAGAGAAACAGTTTGGTCAGGGCGCAGTTATGCGTTTAGGTGATAAAGGTGTTCAGGAGATCGAGACGATCCCAACAGGTGCTCTTACACTTGATGTTGCTTTAGGAGTTGGCGGTGTTCCTCGTGGACGTATCATTGAAATCTTTGGACCTGAATCTTCAGGTAAGACAACAGTAGCTCTTCATATTGTTGCAGAAGCTCAGAAAAATGGCGGAACATGTGCCTTTATCGATGCCGAGCATGCTCTTGATCCTGTTTATGCAGGTAAGATCGGAGTAGATGTTGATAATCTTTTGCTTTCACAGCCTGATACAGGTGAACAGGCATTGGAGATTACAGAGACTCTTGTCAGAAGCGGATGTCTTGATGTTATAGTTATTGACTCTGTTGCTGCTCTTGTTCCAAAGGCTGAGATTGAAGGTGAGATGGGTGATTCTCACGTAGGTCTTCAGGCTAGACTTATGAGCCAGGCTCTTCGCAAGCTTGCTCCGGTTGTTTCAAAGTCAAGTACAGTATGTATCTTTATCAACCAGTTAAGAGAAAAAGTCGGAGTAATGTTTGGTAATCCTGAGACAACACCAGGTGGACGTGCTTTGAAGTTCTTCTCTTCTGTAAGACTTGATGTACGTAAGACAGAGACTCTTAGAAGTGGTACAGATGTTATCGGTAGCCATACAAGAGTTAAGGTTGTTAAGAATAAAGTTGCGCCTCCATTTAAGGAAGCAGAATTTGATATCCTTTACGGCGAAGGAATCTCAGGTGAATCATGCATTATTGATCTGGCTGTTGAGAATAATATCATTGAGAAGAGTGGATCCTGGTTTGCATATAAGGGACAGAAGATCGCTCAGGGTAAAGAAAACGCTCGTATATATCTTAAGGAACATAATGAACTTCGCGAAGAGATCGTTAAGCTTATTCGTGAATCATATGAGCCATGTGAACAGTTTATCGTTGAAGATGATGCTGAAGAATTCGATGATTCTGAGTTGGATGACGATATCCTTGGTATCGACGGAGTATAATTTTTCCTATTATGGCTAATAGTGAATTTGATGAACTGGTCTCTCTAACGATCAGTCATATAGGTATATCCAATTATTCTTCAGGTAAGATCAGAAAGTATCTTTTAAATAAAGGATATTCTTCTGATCTGATCGAAGATGTAATCGATTCGCTTATAAAACGCGGCTATATTGATGATAGAAAAGCATCAAGAAGTGTATTACTTCTTAGAACGGGTAAAAAGCGAGAAAGTAGATCTCTTACTTATCAGCGTCTTATAGCTGCCGGTATTTCTGAAAA
>JAGCGE010000048.1 GCA_017649745.1 Clostridiales bacterium
ATCGTGCAGAGAATTCTGCGGGTATTACCCGACTTAAGGACCTTCATCATAGGTTTCACCTTCCTTCTTTTTATTCGTTGTCCTTTTTCTTCTTGATCACTATGAAAGCAATCACACCACCGAGACAGATAGCGATGAGTCCGGCAAGAACACTTCCTGTGGAATCACCGGTTTCACCAGTGGACGGAATCCATGGCTTTACCGATACAGTCTGACCTTCGTCGTTCAAATCCGCGTGGGAAACGATCTTGGTCAGTTTCTCAGCCGGCTGCCCATCTTCTCCGGTCACGACTTCGACCAGATACAGATCCTCGAAAACTACGAGTTTCTCGTACTGTTTCAGTTCGCGTCCGAAGAATGTGAATGTCACTTCAACGGTTCCGTTTGCGGTAGTCGGGAGGAATCTCGCCACACTGACAACAGCCTGGGCCTGCGGTGCGAAAGGTTCGCCCGAAGACCACATGAGCTGGCCACGAAGTTCATAGACCTTTCCGGGAATCAGGTTCTCGTAAGACACTGTGTCCGTCAGAGTAATGGAATCACCGGGGAAGAATTCCTTCTTTCCGCCAACTGTCGCTGTTGTACCGATCTTCGGGAAAAGAACTGTCTGTCCTTCATCCTCGATGTCGGCATGAATCGCGATCTCGACATCCTTGTAAAGGATCGTCTCGAAAGCAACCACGGTCTTGCCCTGGAGCAGGCTGGAATCAACCGTGAACTCGATTTCAACAAATCCATCAGTCTTTTCAGCTGTGAACTCAGCAGATGCTGTAATCGGCTTACCATCGGCGCCAACTAGTTCTTTTCCAGTCTCCTTATCCATCAGGATACCGGTGACTGTGTAGGTCTTGCCAATTACGAGTCCCTGGTAGGAAACCTTATCGGTCAGAACAATGTTTTCGCCGATTCTACTAAGATGATCGCCGGTTTCCTTGTCGGTAAGAGTAGTGCCGATCTCCGGAACACGTACCGTCTGGTTCACGTCCTTGATGTCGGCATGTACTACGATAGCCACGTTGTTGTACTCCAGTGTCTCAAAAGCTACGAGGTGCTTACCGGCCAGATCAGCAGTATCCACTGTGAACTCAACCTCTACTTCGCCACTCTTCTCTTCGGGAGTAAATGTCGCACTTGCAGTTACCGGATTTCCATCCTTATCCAGCAGCGCTTCACCGGTCTCCTTGACCATGAGTGTTCCGTAGATGGTGTACTCAAGATTCGGCGTGATGTTCTCGTAGAAGACTGTATCCACGAGGGTGACAGTGGTGTTGCCACGGGTCATGTCTCTCATCTCGGGATCCTCAGCCAGATCCTTATCGTAAAGAGTGGTTCGGATATCTGGGATGTTCACGGTCTGGTCCACATCGTTGATATCATTGTGGGTAGCCACCGTTATACCGTCGTACTTGAGTTCTTCGAATGCTACCAGTGTTGTGTTCTGGAGCAGGGAACTGTCGAATGTGAAGGTCACATCAACCTTGCCGCTGCTTGTTTCAGGTGTGAACTCTACTGTAGCAGAGATCACGTTACCGTCTGCATACTTCAGGAAGTCCTCTGTCTTCTTGTTTACGAGAGTTCCTGTCAGTGTGTACTTTTTACCGGGGAGCAGGTTCTCATAAGCGACTGTATCCACCAGCGTGATCTGCTCGCTCTTCGGAGCAACATGTGCTTTCGTATCCTGACCGAGAAGTGTTGTACGGATTCTCGGGAGATATACGGTCTGGTCCACATCGTCGATGTCGTTATGCTCGACTACGAGGACTTCTCCATAATAGAGGCTCTCGAAAGCAACCAGTACAGTATTGTCTGCCAGTTTTCTGTCGAATCTGAAGGTAACGGATACGGTTCCGTTCTTCTCGCTCGGGGTGAACTTCTCACTAGCTGTGATGATTTCGCCATTGTCATTCTTCAGCGGCTCGTTGGTGTTCTTGTCCATGAGATAACCGGAAACTGTGTACTCGAGTCCCGGTACAAGGTTCTCATAGGCGATAACGTCTGTGAGTTCTACTTCCGGGTACGAAACAACGTGATCGTTGGTACTGTTGTCGGTGAGAGTAGTGTGGATGTCAGGAACCTGTACGGTCTGGTCTTCATCTTCAAGATCAAAATGGATTCCTACCCACTTCTCACTCTCTTCATGTCTGACCTTCTCAGCTGCTACGAACGTCTTCTTTCTCGCAACTTCCGTATTGATTGTGAATTCGACTTCTACGGTTCCTTCAACAGATTCAGGAATGAAAGTGACGGAAGAAGTAATCGCTTTTCCGTTTTCGTCCTTAACAACTTCGCCGGTCTCCTTATCGTAGAGAGTACCGGTCATGACATAGGTTTCACCAACATGCAGGCCGTTGTAGGAAACAGTGTCCACAAGGGTGATCGTCTCACGAACGATGGTCACGTGTTCCTTGGTTTCCGCATCCTTTAGGGATGTGCCGATGATCGGGTTATGGTTCAAAAACTCGCCCTTCACGCCGTCCACAACTTTCCACTGAACGTTATCCACGGTGACATTTCTTGTCTTCGGGGTAAGTTCGAAAGCGTAGTAGTTCGGGTCTGTCTCATAGAATTCAGGAGCATCGGTCTCTTTGACAAGATACTTCTTGTCCAGAGGCATCTTCTCGAGTAGATAAATGCCATCGCCATCATCATCTGTCAGCGCTTCACAGTAAACGGTGTCTTTACTATCGAACTTGCCGTTCCCATTGACGTCGTTATAGACGCAGAATGTAGCACCGGTAAGTCTTTCGCCGGTTACATCATCGTACTTCTCGATCTTCATGGAGCCGGTCGATGTGATCGTGTTGACTACAGGGTTGTTGGAGAAATCAGCGTGCACAGTTGAAGTGAACGTTGATTCATTGTAAGAACCCTGCACTGTCTGCATATTCTTGCCATCGACTTCCAGCGTCGCTTCGATAGCGCCATTGGATGGAGTCCATGTGATCGTCACTTTACGGATCTTGGAGTCTGCTTTGCAGCTGATCTTGATCCACTCACCATTGAAGAGGATCTCTGTCGCGGGCTTAGTCTCCTTGATGTAGAAGACTTTTGTCTGAGCAACACTCGATGTTCTCAGTGCCTTGTCGAAAGAGATACCGGAATAGATATAGTTTCCGTTGTTGTTCGGGTCGGTCATAGTTCCGATAGCGTTCTTACATTCCTTATCGGAGTAGACTGTGAACTCTGCACCACGAGCACTTCTTCCAAGGTTATCAACCTTGAGAACTGTGATATCTGCATTCGCATAGACATACGGTGTGTTCTTCCAGGGCTTTCCTGTGAAGTCCGCAGACACATAAGATGTGGTTCCGTCAAAGGAACCGTTCTTTGTCAGTTCCGGAGTTGCGCTGGCAAAATCAGTTACGGCGCTGCCATAGAGGTAGGCTGTGATATCTCCGTTTGCCGGATTCCAGACAACACGGATCGTTCTTACTGTGTTATCCAGAGCACAGGTTGCTTTCTGCCAGGATCCGCCAACCTTTACTTCTGTAGCCGGTGTCAGTTCCTTGATATAGAAAACTGCCGGAGAAGCAGAATCCGATCTCTTTCTGTTCGGCCATGAGAATCCTGAAGCCTCATAGATACCATCGTTATTGGCATCTGAAAGAGTTACCGGAGCTTTCTGTGTGCAGGCAGCATCGGTAAATACTCCAAAAGTAGCACCTCTTGCAGCATTTCCTTTTTCATCCGTTTTCTTGATCGAGAATGTTCCGTTCGCTTTGACCTGCTGATAGTTCACGGTCTTGCCACCCTGATTAGCGTTACCAAAAGAGATGGATCCAGAAGTTGTTTTTCCGGATCTTTCAGATGTCCCACCATTAGTGCCCGTTGCTGACCAGGTCATTTTGCCTGAGCTTCTCACAAGTGTGATTCCCACTGAATAAGTAGCATCATTCACAGCGAACGTTGCCTTTCTCCACTCTCCATTTACATAGACTTCTGTTGCGGGAGAAGTTTCCTTAATTGAGTATGAGCGAACAATGTCAGATGTAATTGGTGTTCCATCTGTTTCTGTGTCATGGTAATAGCGTGTTCCTTCGTCTCCAAACTCCGTAAACGAAAGAGAAATCGAATAGTGACCATCGTTGTTCGCATCGGTCATGGTTCCGAACACTGTTCCGTTGGACTTGTAAACGGTAAATGTAGCACCTCTTGAAGGATTGCCCTGATCGTCAACCTTGACTGTACTGATCGTAGCATTTGCCTGGTACTCGTTCTGGGTAAAGTTGTATGCAAAAGATGCATAAACCATTTCTGTCGAAGCTGTTGCTGAGATGGTCAGCTGATTCCCATTATCAGGTCTCCAAAGCACAACACCCCATAGATGCTCAGCGTTATTTGCATCAAGAGTGAAAACAGGTGTTCCGGCTTGTCCTACTGCAGCGGAGCTACCATACTTTCTTGTCCATCCAAGAGTAATTGTTTCATTCACTGTAGATGTCGTAAAGTCAGTAGTTGTCCGATTAGTAACCAGACTCCAATTCTCCTGATAGGTATAGTTGCTCGGATTGTAAGCATCGCTGTATCCATATGCGAAATGAGCTGTGTTACCATTCAGAGCAGTCGGGCCATTAGTATGGGCTTTCGCGTCTGCAACAGAATGATAAAGAGTCAGGTTACCTGCAGTATCTGGCGAAAGAGAAGCTCGATTCCTATAATTCGAGATCCTGGATCTCAAGCAATCGATTTCTCCTTGAACAGCACTGCTTCTAGAATAATAGGTAGTCTCATTCGTGACTTCCCAGATAAGTGCCTGAGTCGCAACATACTTGTGATAGTTGCTGTTGGCCATGAGCGTTGCATCGTCTGCATCATGATCAAAGATGCTGGTATCAATAGAACCCCAGCCATTCTCACCGTTGTAACCACAGACATAGATCATACCAAGCGCATCACGGACTGTCATACCGTACTGATCGCACCATGAACTGTTGGTATACATTTCAGCTGTCACATGATCGGTATCGTTCAGGTACTTTCCCTTTTCAATGCAGTACACAGGCACCCAGTGACCATCATTGAGAACGGACTTCGCATTGCAGTTTCGATCCACAGATGTATCGATACTGTTGTACAGTTGAGCGCACTTCGAGTTGTGAGTCATCTTAATGTTTCCGGAACTGATCGGTGTTCCCCAGGCCGCGAGTCTGGCATTGGAAATAATAGGTGACAAAGCAATAACGGTGGCAATTGCCGCCGCAAGTGTTCGAATAATGTTCTTCTTTGTTTTCTTCATATTTGTATCCTTTCTTAAATGTAGGCATGAAAAAAGCACCTCCGTAGTGAAGGTGCTTCTCATGCACTATTTGTTTTTTATTCGTTAGATGTTGCAACCAAAGTATTGGACTGTAGCTCCGCCACCACCGGACCATTCACCAGTAGTTTCATCAAATACCATTCGTCTGAAACCTATAGAATAGATAGTTGTGGCGTATGAATCCTCCCATGCTGCACGATGCCCATCCGAGGCATAGAGTCTGTCATAACACTCCTGAACACCAGTACCACTAACAATGTTGGCTTCTTCTCCCCAATGTCCATTTGGCTTTTTGTGTCCAAAATAGCCAGGGATTGTAATCTCTACCGCTCGAATCTTCATTTCAGCTATGTGATTTGTATCCTTGGGAAGATTTGTCATTCCAATACTTTCACGATAGGCATTGACCTTATCGTCCAAACCACTCATATCCACGTAGTACCCATAAACTCTTTCCGTCTGACCGTTACCCATATCGATATCAATGATTTCATAGCCATGCTCTTTGGCCGATTTATCGATGTCGAATGGTGTGGGTTCTGGCGTTGGAGTAGGAGTCGAAGTTGGAGTTGCTGTAGGTTCCGGTGGTGCTGTTGGAATCGGGGTCTCTGTCGGAACTGGCGTCGCAGTTGCTTTTGGAGCTTCTGTCGGGGCTGGATCATTGGCAGGAGCCTTCGTTGGGTCCGTTTCTGTTGGTTTAATCTGTTCTGTTTCCGAAACAGATGGCTCTGTCAGATCAGGCGCAACAGTATCACTCGCCGAGGTTGCAGCGCTTGTCGTCGTTTCCGATGTTGTAGTGGATTCTTCTTTGCTTTCGGTTGTTTCTTTCTGAGCCTCTACTGTAGTAGTCGTGATCTCGATATCGTCTTCAACAATCTCCCTAGTACCCTTAGCCTTACAACCAACGATTCCGAGGACCACAGCTACGATCAGAACAGCAGAGATGATCTTTCTGTCCCTCATACTGTGACCTCCTATATGCACATCCAAAAGGATGCTTTCTTACTTGAAATATATCTTGTTTTTACTCGGATGTCTATAGGAGTTCACAGCGGAGAGGTCAGAATCACATCATCTGTCCCAATATCGGGACTGCATCCTCTTCAGTCACAACTTCTTCAACTGAGAAAGGAAGTCCTTCCATCGTTTCATCTCCGGAGATTGGTGTATCCTGTACTGGAGCTTCCGTAACCGTTTCGGTGTTCCGCGAATGACGTTCGTTCTTGTACTGCTGCGCAAGCGCCATCGACTGAGTATAGGCATCCAATACCGAATCCTGAATTGCTTGCCACATCTCACGAGTGACCGGATGGGCAACATCAACATAAGTTTTTGTGCCCTTGCTCTCCATCGGCCGTACCGGCATCGAAACAAAGAGCCCGTTCTTTCCGTTGAAAACGGCAAGTCCGCGGACTCTAAAGCAATCTGCGATTGTAATAGATGCCGTAGCCCTTCTGGGATCTACTGTGGGATCCGGCTCACTGTTCAGCCAGGTGATCCTTGCTGTTACTCTTGGTGTTTCCACCGGAGTGTTTTTCTCATTCTGATTGTTGTTCTCGTTCATAATTGTTTCCTCCTGTCTTACATGAACTGCATCATTGTGAAGCCGACATCCTGTTCCGTTTCTTCCTGGCTGATGTCCGGCGCTTCGTCATACTTTTCTTGGTACCTCTGGATCTCCTCATCAGTGAGTGACCGGCAGTCCTCTTCGGTCAGTCCCACAAGAAGGAAGTCCCCGGCGATAATGCCCATGCCGTCAAGGTATCTGTTTCCTTCTTTGCACTTGATCTTCGCTTCTTCATCACCAATAAGTGCCGTCTCATCGTGATTGTAGACGAATTCGATCAAGCCACCGACCGCTCTCTGCTTGGCTTCGAGCGTATTCGGAATCTCTGCAACATACGGTTTCTCATGTGGCTGCACAAAAAGCACTTTGATCTGGCCTTCAGTGTTGACCTTGGTTTCATCGAAGTCTGTCTTCTGAAAACCTAGTCTGCTGTTCCAGGCGAAAGCACCTTCGTCCGTGACGATCACATCGTAGTCCGTCATTGCGTGTCCGGAGTACAGTGGGTGAGGGTCTACGGTATTGAACAAGTAGTACGCTCCCAACAGCGTATCCTCGTTCACTTCCGCATCCAGCACCTTTTTGTACTTTGTCGGATCAATCTTGCCATGCTCATCAAGGGGCTTGAAACCATAACGGTTATCCTTCTGAGCCATGTCAACCTGGTAGATTCGCATTCTCACTTGTGTTCACCTCCCGCACCAAACACATGCTCCAGTACGAAAAGCACCTTCTGCATGTCGTCAGGAGAAAGTTCCGGGACGAATGCTGTAACTACAACACCCTGTTCAGGCTCTGGTTCTCTACTCTTCATGGGCGGCTTCGGAATGCTCTTAGGACACATTCCAACCTTAGTCAGAACAAGGTGTCTGCCGTCCTGTGTCAGTTCGAATGCGAGGAAGTCTCCATCGCAGATCCCCATTGCATCTCTCAGTTCCTGAGGAATTGTTGTTCTACCTTCTGTTCCAATCTGTCTGATTACGTTTTTCATAGTAGTAAATCCTTTCATGTTTGTATTTCAGCCTTTCAAACTGAATGTTTTAATATGAATTCACGAACCTCATCAGGGAGGTAATCGAGAATGTCCTTGTGATAATTGGTTCGAGCCATCGAAAGAAGCATGTCGTAACGCTTCTGTTGATAAAGCTCAATCATGTAGTCACGTGTTCCTTGAAGATCTTTCGTCTCACTTCCCATGAGGATCCGCTCCATCAACTCATCGTTGTGATTTCGTTCAGCAATCTCTGCAGCCATCACAGAAATGTTAGAAACGTGCGAATCCAGAATGTGATTTCTAGCCTTCAGCGGCGTATCAATTCCGATAGACTTCCACCTTTCAAGTGTGCTCTGCACATACTTCAAATCGAAGTTATCTCTACGGAAGAGGTTGTCCTCTACAGCCAAGTGAATCATGTCCATATCCGCATTGTTTTTCACCCAACTGGTACAGATCCGAATCTCGCTATGCCAAAGGGGGCGACCAATTCTCTCTTCGATGAAGCTTCTAAGTTCGTCGATCGCCTGCTCCATTTCACGCGCACGCGAAGTAAGCAAGTAAGCATCTCTTTGTCCTTTAGTACTTGGTCTATTAGTATTTTGTTTATTAGTATTTACTTGTGATCGATTTTCCACATGTGGTTTTTCCATATGTGGATTTTCCACATGTGGTTTTTCGACATTAGGTTCAGATGCTTTGTTTTCAGTCGTTTCAGGCGGCACTTCGTATATTGAGTACTCGATCGCAGTAAGTTGTCCTTTTTCGTTACGTGCTCGGGTCCGAATGATGTATCCTTCTTTTTCCAGTTCCTGAATCGCTCCATTGATGGAACCAATTGATTCCCTGCAAATATGTTTCAAGCCTACTAACGTGTAGTCCCAATCCTCAGGAAGTGACAGCATCAGCGCATGCAAGCCTTTAGCTTTCAATGAGAGGTTGTGATTCCGAAGGGAATGATTCGACATACAAGTGTAGTCTTTCTTCTTTTCTACTCTAAATACTGCCAATGTTGTTTCCTCCTTGTCTTCTTGTCAGAATAGAAAAGCGCCCGTTCTGTTCTCTGTAGAGAACGAAACGAGCGCTTAAAGCCTTATGGCGGAGTTTCCGCTATAAGCCATCGAGCATTTTGTTAATTAACACTCCAGATACCTCCTTATCTTGTCGTAGTCTCTTAAAACATCGATATCCATTGGAATCTTCAGTCTCTTAAAGACCTGTGTTAGTGTGTAGTTTAGAGCTTCTGCCGAACTATTCTTGAGCCGGACACACTTACAGTTTTCGAATTTGTATCCGGTCTGTGGGATAATTCGAATGAGTTTGATGTCCGAGTTCAAGCAAAGCCAGTTCTTCGCATTTTCGTATCGCCAGTCCTTCCAGCCTTTCTTCAAATGTGAAGTGAGCTCTATAGCTGCACACTTCTCAGGGAAAAAGAACTGAAGCGGGATTCCAATACGACCAATTTGGTCGTATACGACCAAATATCCTGTTTGTTCCGAGTAATAGCGGATTACGGCGATTCGAAAGGCGTTATTCTCAAGATCTTTGGCAAACTGCTTTTGCCGATTTTGAATCAGTCGATTATGCCGTTTTGAGTCAAGCAGCTTTTGTTTAGCATCACGACGCGCCTGCCAACGTTTCTCTAAAGCTACTGCAGCGCAGAATGGGCACCCGTGTCCTTCAGATCGGTCAGCTATCCTAGCTTTCCATTCATTACCGCAGGTGCTGCATTTCCACCAAAAAGACTTGTCTGAGTGGGCAGTGACTTGCCGAGGAGTGGTCGGAAGATTCCTCGCTGACCACTCCGCAGCAACGCCCTGGTGTACTGATGCCAGATCGTTGTATCCCACTAAAACCTTGTTACCGGAACAATAGGGGCATCCGTGGTTGTTTCCCCGGTTCTTTGGGGTAGCCGTCCACGTGTGACCACAAACACCATTCCAGATAATCGGCTTGTTTGATCCATAGGAAACCTGATCCGGCCCCAATTCATTCACTGGTGACCACTCGCTGACCAGATTCGGATGAATCTCTAAAAAACTCCGCACGAAAGTTGACCTCCTTTTGTAGATAGGTTGCCTTACTATTGCGGAGACAAAAAAGACGCTTTCTTTGATGTTTTATCGTAGAAAGCGTCTTTTGTTATAGACCATTATTCGAATGATTTGCACTCAAAAAAATGAATATTCATCTGTTATCGTATGCACAACTTGGATAATTTGTATGCATAATGTATGCATTTTCTTTCTCCAAGTCTTGAAACCGCTGAAATCTCGGGCTTTATTTGTCCAATGACTTCATCGTCGGGAACAGCAGTACGTCTCTGATCGCCGGGCTGTCTGTAAGCAGCATGACCAGACGGTCGATACCATATCCGATGCCGCCCGTCGGGGGCATACCGATCTCGAGGGCGTTGAGGAAGTCCTCATCGGTATGGTTGGCTTCTTCGTCGCCGGCTTCAAAGGCTGCGTCCTGAGCAGCGAATCTTTCTCTCTGGTCGATCGGGTCATTGAGTTCGGAGTAGGCATTACACATTTCCCATGTGTTGATGAAGAGCTCGAATCTTTCTACCTTTTCCGGATCAGACGGCTTCTTCTTCGTAAGCGGAGAGATCGCTACCGGGTGATCCATGATGAATGTCGGCTGGATGAGGTTCTCTTCACAGAACTGCTCGAAGAACAGGTTGATGATGTCGCCCTTGGTGTGACGGTCCTCAAACTCCACGTGATGCTCCTTGGCAAGTGCTTTTGCCTCATCATCGGACTTCACGGTGTCAAAGTCTACGCCTGCGTATTTCTTGATCGCGTCGTTCATGGTGAGTCTCTCGAACGGCTTACCGAAGTCGATCTCGATGTCGCCGTACTTGATGAGGGTGGTGCCGCAGACCTTTTCTGCGAGGTAACGGAACATGGATTCTGTAAGTTCCATCATGCCCTCATAGTCGGTATATGCCTGATAGAGCTCCATCAGGGTGAACTCCGGGTTGTGACGGGTGTCGACGCCTTCGTTTCTGAAAACACGGCCGATCTCGTACACGCGCTCGAGGCCGCCGACGATCAGTCTCTTGAGGTAAAGCTCGAGAGAGATACGGAGTTTAACATCCTCGTCGAGTGCATTGTAGTGCGTCTCGAACGGTCTTGCTGCCGCACCGCCGGCATTACTTACCAGCATCGGTGTCTCGACTTCCATGAAGTCTCTGCCATCGAGGAAGTTACGGATCTCCTTGATGATCTTGGATCTCTTTACGAATGTATCCTTGACCTCCGGATTGACGATGAGGTCGAGGTAACGCTGACGGTAACGCATATCGGTATTCGTCAGACCATGGTGCTTTTCCGGAAGGATCTGGAGGGACTTGCTTAAGAGCTTGAGCTCCTCGGCATGCACAGAGATCTCACCGGTTCTGGTTCTGAATACATAACCCTTGACGCCGATGATGTCGCCGATGTCCATCTTCTTGAAATCCTGGTAGTCATTTACGCCGAGGGAATCTCTGGTAACGTAGAGCTGGATGTCGCCCTGAAGATCACGGATGGTCGCAAAGGAAGCCTTACCCATGACGCGCTTGAGCATCATACGGCCGGCGACGGATACTTCGATTTTCTGTGCCTCATGCAGTTCCTTGAGTTTTTCGGCTGTCTCCTCTTCGGAAAGTCCCTCCGGAAGTTTCGATTTCAGCTCATTATCGAGCTTCTCGAATTTCGCTTTCGCGTCGAGGGAGTGATCCGTCACGTCATACTTTGTGATCTGGAACGGGTCTTTGCCGTTGGCCTGAAGCTCGGAGAGCTTCTCTCTTCTGATCTTCAGAAGTTGGTTAAGGTCCTGCTGGGGTGCCTGATTGTTGTTGTTCTCGTCAGCCATTTTGCTTCCTCATTTCATTTTCTTTAATGCGCGAGAAATCGCACAGGAGTGTGCGATTTCTGCTGTAGTTTCTATGTTTCTGCGATCCCGCCACGGGGGCAGGAGCTCTTCAATGCGTATCAGTCGCCGATCTTGATGATCTTGTACTTAAATGCACCTGCAACGGTGGTGACCTCGATGACCTGGTTCTTCTTCTTTCCGATGATTGCTTTACCTACCGGGGAATCCTGGGAGATACGGTTACTGAAGATGTCGGCATCCTTTGCGTTAACGATCTCGTACTGGATCTCTTCTTTGGTCTCTTCGTCACGGAGAGTTACCTTGGAACCGAGGGAGATCTTCGTCTTAGAGATCTCGGACTCGTCGATGACCTCCGCGTTCTTTAAGATCTCTTCGATCTCCATGATGCGGGCTTCGTTCTTCGCCTGTGCATCTTTAGCTTCATCGTACTCGGAGTTCTCCGAAAGGTCGCCCTGGGCTCTTGCTTCTTTGAGCTGTTCTGCGATCTGTCCGGAGATGACGGTTTTTCTCTCTTCGAGTTCATCCTGCAGACGCTTCATACCTTCGACGGTAAATTGGATCTTCTGATTCTCTTCTGCCATTGTTCTTGTCTCCTTTTATATATTCTATAAAGTTTTAACAGTGCTTTTCGCGCGGAAGGATCCGCCGCGCTATCTTGTCCTTATCGGATCGTGGTGTCGTTGTTCTTCGTGATGACGTCGTGTGCGCCGCCCTCGACGATGGAGGTGGAGGATACGACGACGAGTCTTGCTTTCTCCTGGAGCTCCGGGATCGAGGAGGATCCGCAGGAACACATGGTAGCCTTCATCTTCGCAAGCGATGAATCGAGGTTGTCCTTCAGCTTACCGGCATACGGTACATAGGAGTCAACGCCCTCTTCGAAAGCCATCTTGCCGCCCTTTCCGCCGTCGTCATAACGCTGCCAGTTACGGGCACGGTTAGAACCCTCGCCCCAGTACTCTTTGACGTATGCTCCGTTGACAACGAGCTTTCTCGTCGGGCTCTCGTCGAATCTTGCGAAGTAGCGGCCGAGCATGATGAAGTCAGCGCCCATCGCCAGAGCGAGTGTCATGTGGTAGTCGTGAACGATACCGCCGTCCGAGCAGAGCGGGATGTAAACGCCGGTCTTCTCGAAGTACTCGTCACGGGCTTTGGCAACTGCGAGAACCGCGGAAGCCTGGCCGCAGCCGATACCCTTCTGCTCACGGGTGATGCAGATGGAACCGCCGCCGATACCGATCTTGATGAAGTCAGCGCCGGCATTGGCGAGGTACTGGAAGCCCTCGGCGTCAACAACGTTACCTGCGCCGACGATGACATTCGGGTAATTCTTCTTGATCCACTCGAGGGCACGGGACTGCCATACGGAGAATCCGTCGGAGGAGTCGAGGCAGAGAGCATCGGCGCCGGCCTCAACGAGTGCCGGAACGCGCTCTTCGTAGTCTCTGGTGTTGATACCGGCACCGACGATGAGGCGCTTATCGGCATCTAAGAGCTCGAGCGGGTTTGCTTTATGGAATTCATAGTCTTTTCTGAAAACGAGACCAACGAGGCAGTCATTCTCATCTACGATCGGGAGCTGGTTGAGCTTATGGTCCCAGATGATGTCGTTGGCTTCTTTAAGAGTAGTTCCCTCACGGGCAACGATGAGCTTTTCGAAAGGTGTCATGAACTCGGAGACCTTTGTCTTCGGATCCATACGGGTAACACGGTAGTCACGGGAGGTAACGATACCTAAGAGCTTGCCGTCGGACTTACCGTTCTCGGTAACCGGGAATGTACCGTGGTTTGTTCTCTCTCTGAGCTCAACGACCTCTTCCATGGTGTTGTCCGGAGTGAGGTTACTGTCGGAAATAACAATTCCGGCCTTATACTTCTTTACTTTCCGGATCATCTCGCACTGGGACTCCACTGACTGAGACTGGAAAACGAAGGACATACCGCCGGAACGTGCCAGGGCAATTGCCATACCGTCATCGGATACGGCCTGCATAACTGCAGATACCAAAGGGATGTTGATCTTGAGCTTACTCTCCTCCTGTCCCTTTCTGTACTTTGCTATCGGAGCAGAAAGGTCTACCTGGTCAGGTGTATTCTTCTCCGTAGTGAGGTTGGGGACCAGCAGGTATTCGCTGAACGTCCGTGATTCTTGCTCAAAAATCTTCGCCATAAATCGAAATCCTCCCTTTGTATATATGATTACTCTAGAAAATATTTCATTAAATCATATCATATATAGAGAGCTTTATGGAAGAATTTTATACTAACTAATTCCACATTTTTCGGCGCTTCTTGGGAAAAGTCCTCGTCAAAGTGTCAAATTGACTTTTTTACGCTCTTCCTATCAGGCGCTGCCACTCGTTATCCGTCAGGCTGTCGCGGAACTTGTCGATCTCCGCGGAGTACTTCTCCGGAGCGGCATCATAGCCCATGACATGCGCGGCTCCCTCGATCAGGCAGATGCGCTTGCCGGCTCTAATGCGGTTAAAGATATTCTCGCTCATCTCTGTCGGGACGAGCTTGTCATCGGTGCCGTGGAAAAGGAGCACCGGCACGTCGATCCGCGATGCCACGGATACGGGTGAGGCCTTTTCGATCGGGAATCCGAAGCGCTTCAGGGCAACCTTGCTCACGAGGTTCAGAAACGGCCGGAACTGGAACTTATAGTTTCTCTGCATCAGGAATGCCATCTGTTTATCAAATGCGTCAAAAGAACTGTCCGCGATGACGCCTTTGAGGCTCTTGGGGGCGATTCCGGAGCCGGCGGTCATGAGTGCGGCCGCCGCTCCCATGGATCTTCCGTGGAGGATGATGCGGATATCGTCACCGAGGCGGGTCTCTAAGTACTGCATCCACATGACGATGTCCTGACTGTCGAAGAGCCCGTATCCGACGAAGTTTCCTTCGCTCATGCCATGGGCGCGCAAGTGCGGGATCAGGATGTGGCAGTCTCTCTTCTCTAAGTGGAGCTGTGCGTAGGCCGCCATGACGGACGGCATATCGTTGAAGCCGTGGATCAGGATCACGACTTCTTTCGTATTTTTCTTGGCGGCCGGAATGAAGTAGGCGTAGAGCTTGATGCCGTCAAATGCGGTCATCTGCCAGTCGAGTACATTCATGCGGTTGCTGTAAAACCAGTTCTGTCCTCTTCCGAAGATGGTGCTCTGGTCGATGGATAGCGGGGATTTGTCGTATGCTGGGCGCGGCTGCGGACGCGCGAAGAAGCGATACGCGATGCGAACGGCGTAGGAATAGATAAGAAGCGCAGTTATCCCAAGCAAAAGAAGGAGAAGGCCGATGATGACAATGACCAGAATAAGACCCGTGGGCACGTTAACTCCTCCTTAAAAATTCAGCGCGGGCGGC
>JAGCGE010000049.1 GCA_017649745.1 Clostridiales bacterium
CGGTAGCATTTCATCTGTGATCTCATAGTGTTCCTGAAGATACTTGGAATCAATGGTAACAATATCCTTGCTGTTAGTGAGATTACTCTTGCCCTCATAGAGCTTATCGATAAGTCCTACAATAGTATCCCAGTTATCCGGAAAAGAATCGTAACCGATCTTATTGATCTCATGAACAGCCGTGTCCTGATCCGTATACACAAGCTCGATCTTAAATGCGAGTTTACCCGAATCCTCTGTAGCATCAGGTATCTTCTTGATCTCATCGATCAGTTGGACGGCATCTTCACTTTTTAGTTCTTCTAAATTGATATTACTGTTGTTCTCACTAAGGTACAAACAGTTAGTGTTATTCTCATCACCTGTTGCAGATATAAAGTAAAGCCTGTTTATCTTTGTCGGATAGACGCTACAGGCAGCAAGTAGCAATGTTGTAATAACGATAATTATCGTTGCAGAGATTAAAGAACGATTCTTTCTCATCATTTCCCTCCCAAATCAATATCTGATATTTTAACACTAATATCACACCAAAAACAAAGAAGCGGTTCTTCCGAACCGCCTCCAAGGTTTATCTTGTTATCGCATAACTCGCGCAGATATCAGTAAATTCTTGTGACTGAACAAAACTGTTGAAGACCTGGTCTTTGGTCATACCGTTATTCATGTTTGTAAGCCAGTAATTAAGGCCTTCGTCATCAGGATTTCTTCCCATAAATGTCTTATACATTCTTGTGATGAGTTCCTTGTTATCAAAGTTGTGATCGTTAAACTCCTGACAATAGAAGAACTCATGAGCTGCCTGTGAACCAGAAAGCTCACAGTTAGTAAGTCCAAGGCTCCAATACTTAAGTCCACCTTCTTCAGGTTCACGTCCAAGACATTCTGTGTAAAGTCTTGTAGCGAATGCAGTTGCATTCTTAGAAGCCTTTGTTGCCTTAGCTGTAGGAGCTCCGCTCTTAACTCCATAATCAGCGCAGATATTACACCATTCAGGTGAGTTGATGAAACCCTCAACAACTGTGTCCTTACCTACTGATTTAAGGCTGTTCATCCAGAAGTTGAAGCCGTCCTGATCATCAGCTGCATCACGATCGAAGAACGTCTTATAAAGAACCTTAAGGAAATCCTCATCGCTCAATCCTCTTCCCTTAAACTCAGGACTTGTAAGGAAGAAGCGAGCACAGTCTGCACCAGTTAAAGTTCCGTTACCAACTAACTCACACCAGTAATCTTTGCCCTCTTTTTCGGATTGACGATTAAGAGCTACTACGTAAAGACGCTCTACAAAATCATCGAATGAAAGCTCTGTTGGGGTCGGATTATCCGTATTGTTAGATGGATCAGTAGTGATCGGATCCGGCTCCACAGGCTTATCCTTGATCGCATCACCTATGATGAATGAAAAGTCTGATGCGTCGCCTTTCTTTAAGGCAGATATTATATATTTCTGACCCGCTTGAAGATGCACAGGAGAAAGATCAGATACCTTTGTGTTTGCATATGTTCTATAATCAGTGACCAGAATGTCTACCGACTCACAATCAAAGTAATAATCTTTGGTCTCGTTAGGGATAAAAAGGTAAGAACGCCTTTCGAAATAATCAAAGTAATCACTAACCTTGGAACACTCTGATATATCTATGAGAGGCGCAACCTCATACACAGTATCATCGATAATTCCTCTCGAATCGTATTTAACAATATCTCCCTTTTGTTTATTTGATAATCCATATACTGTGTTCTTAGAATCTTTATGATTAAGTACATATAAACCATCTTCAGGGATAGTGTAAGAATATTCAAAAAGATTGTCATTAAGCACTATGTTGTATTCGGAAATGTCTGTACACTCGATAAGAGATACAGTTAAAAAACCGTCTTTCTGTGGTTCTATAGTGCTCCACCAGTTATCATGCTCAACAAGAGTTGTTTTCATGGAGTCCCAGCCATCACCATGATCAAAAATCGTCGTCCATCTGTTAGTACCGCTTGACTTTGAGTAATTATCATCTCTCACAGAATAAGCATCATCGGAATAATAATCGTACCTTAGTATATAATCCCCGGCTTTCGCATTATCAATATAGAAAGCTAATTCGCTGTTCCTCTGGACATTCATTCTGATCAAGCCTTTATCCACATTCTCGATCTTCATGTCACGCCATGTATCTATCGTAACAGTTGCATCTTCAGCAGTATTATTCTTGAAGTCGAATAGATTACATTCACGGTAGATGGTATAACCGGTCTCCATATAATTGTATTGTGGAGTAGTATATGTGTTTGAACTTGCTTCCTTGTAATCGACCAACGAAGGATTAAATACTGTAACCTTGAATGATGATCCATTAACTATCGGATCAAAAGCAAAATGCACTTCCTGTCCTGCAGGAACAGAGATCTCAAATGTGCGATGATCATATTCCGGCTCGATATCACGTATCTTCTCTTTTCCAGGTTCACGAAGATCAAGAGTCTTGTGGTTTATCGTCGAAGCATCAAGCTCCTTACCCGCTACCGGAACGATAACTTTCTCATTTGAATCTGCAAAAGCAGGAACCTCAGCCGAACCCAAGATAAACAACGTCAGAAGTGAAGATGCAGCGATCTTGGTAAGTGTAGTTTTAAGATTAATATGCTGCATATGTAATCCTCCTTTATATCTCACCTGAGGTCTTTAGTCGTAAGATCGTATTCCTTCATCAAAGCATCATCTAATTCATCGAACAGCATTGTCTCGTTAGTACTTTTCGAAAAATACGTATCCTGATTATCTTTGTAGATCCTAAAGAAATCATAGTAATGATCCATCAGAAAATTGCCAAAATCCGTCTTGTCTATATTGTTCAAAAGTTTGGAGTTATAATCGAGATATCGTTCTACCAAGAGATTGAAGATGCAAGCATTTTCCTTGCTCTCACTATCACTCTTCTCCATATCATACTTAAAATTCGCAAAGTCATATATCCACGGATACTTATCATTCAAGTTCTTCCATTCAGAATCCTTGGAATATGGATCATTGTTAAGAAATTCATTGAATTCATCACACACATTCACAAATTCCTCATACGAATACAACTCATCTATCTCCTCATTGAGCCACATAACAGCAAGACGATTCTGACACTCACAAACGGTACAATCAACCTCGTCACCTCGCTCAAGATATTCATATATACAATTATCAACGAACAGGCAATGATTATTCCTTTCGTCCAAATAAATTGTAGCATTTTGAGGATAACCCAATCCGGTATTCACCTGTGGTCCAAAGATCAAATATGTATTCACTCTTACGGTTTTATCTTCATATGAATTTGGCATTATCTCCAATCTCATATAAGACAAATAAGGATAATCGATAAGCAGATCCGTACCATATAAAATCTTATCTTTGTCTTCTTGTGGAACCAGATCATTATTTAAGCATTGCTCAACCCACACACCAAAATCACCGACATCCTGACGATTGAAATAGTGATTGAAATAATCAACCGTTTCGTGTTGAGACTTTTCATGTTCGATAAAATACTTGCGTGTAGATTTACAGCCAAACAAGGATAAAACGAACACTAAAAGAAATATAATTGATGCGTATCTGAAGATATAATGTTTCCTAAACATTGCCTATACCTTTAATTAGTCTATAGCATTATATGCATCTATAATCTGTCGGAGCTCTGTCGGAGTCAATGAATCAAAAGATCTATTGCATCCCAAAGAATCATAATAAGACTTTAAACCATTCAGCCAACTGTCATAACCATAAAAATTCGTAGAATTTCCTAGGGCATTTAAACATTCCGTATCGGTAGCATCATATACCAAGACAGGACTATCTGTTCCACCAACTTTATCACTTGCTATATATCCTAATCGTAACTGTGCAACTCTAGGATTCGTATACGTGTTTCCTGTTAAAGTCATTGTTGGAGAAAGATCAGTAGAATTGGGATTATCTATACAGTATGAACCATAGCAAGCAGTATTATCATAAATATTCCCCTGATCATCGAGATTGTCTATATAATTTATCGTGTCGGAAGCTCTCTCGTTAAAATTACACTGATCAGTATACTCGTTGAGCCAATCATAAAGATCTCCTGCTATCGAAAATGGTATCAACCACTTACCAAAAGCAGTATCAAAAGCAGTATCAAAAGCATCGATGGCTAAGTCTTGTCCGCCTCCAGCAAATGCTCCTCCAATAATAGGAAGTTGGCTCAATATGCTTGTATCGTACATATTGGCTCTGAGAAATGAAGACGCATAACTAGTTGAATACTCATCACAAACTCCACCAATATTTCTATCTCCAGTCACCACATATGTTTCGCCCACATAACGCTCATTAGTAGGGCATCCTAACTCATCATTATCAAATGTAATAAAACCATTTATTGGTCCTTCTGTAGTTTCTGTGACATACGAAACAGAGTAAACACTATATGGAGCATTATTCGATCCCAATAATTCAGTTGTATCTCCATTGTATCTAGAAATTTCAAAACCAGGATAATAATCAACTTCCACTCCACGAGTATCAAGCATAGAAGGATCGTCAAGATCATTATTTATTGAATGTTCATCTCGATATTCAGAAGAAATCTGATATGGAAGTGCTATATGTTCACTTCGAACTATGGATGACATTATGTTATAAAACTCTGTCCTGTGCATAAACTCTTCATTAAGTTCAGCCTCAGGATCAGTATAGTCGTATCCTCCTGCCAAATATTCACATCTTAGCGTAGCACTGTAAGTTGTTAGAAAGTACTGAGCACTGTCTCTGAAAGTATAAGTAATATAACTCAACCTACTGTCAGGACATAAAGTAAACTCATCATCACCATACTGTTCATCATCAAATCCATCTCCACATGCTATACTAGGTATTTGAGACTCGTAATCTCGGTAACTCATTGCAGGAATAAGAATGTTAGCAACTTCAGAGTAAGCCTCATCGGAGTAATCCTGGCTTTCAAGATACTCGTCTATAGCCTCTCCTAAAGCAGCTGTTCTATATGGACTTGGCTGATTGTCGCTAGCTAGTTCAGCATCAGATTCCTCAAAATACTCTTCTACAGCATCCGGATTGAGAGAACCATCCTCATTCAAAAACTCCTGTTTATAGTATTCAACCAATTGTTCTTCAACCGTTCTAGCTGGGGAACAAGCATCTGCAAGTGTTCCAGCAGTAATGGTTTCTCCTGCATATACTCCAGTTCCTGACAAAGCCTGACTAAGATTTGTCAATGACTGATTAATACCTGACATAACACCTGTAATGAGATCTACTGAAGCGCTGATTGAATCTGCTGTTTCATCAACACTATCATAGAATGTTGTAAGAGCGTTAAGTAGATCAGCCAGTTTATCTCTCGCTGAGTCCAAATTATTATATGCAGAACTTGCTGCATCATAACAAGAGGAATAAGCATCTGAAAAAAGAACATCACTGTGATTGTTAATTTCAGAAACATAATCATTTCTTGTTGACAAAACAGATTCTTGTGCGCTCAAAATCTGTGGTTTCAAAGTTCCTTCCCAATAATTACTTCCATATTCTCTCATGAATTTCACCTTATATATCTATACTGTTAAAACTATTTTCTTCTTCGCAATCATTTATATTTGTTAGAACTTTATGAAAGTACGAACTGGATGAACTAAACAAATCATTAATGTTATTAATCATTTCATCGTAAGAATCTATAAAACTATTAATTTTATTTATAGCTATGCCAGTACTATTATCTAGTTCGTTTTCATCAATTTGCAAAGTGTTTCCGTTACAAGCATCATCATAGGATGAAAGCTTTGCCTCAAAATTATCACTATCAAAATCAATCATATTATTCCTCCTCAATAGAGGCTGCTATTCTATCCTCTTCTTCAATTATATCCGTTTTGATTGTCTCAATTACTCTATCAATCTGAGTA
>JAGCGE010000050.1 GCA_017649745.1 Clostridiales bacterium
ATAAAAATGTCGAGCTAGTATCTACTCTGTCTCACTGTTGTACTTGAATAATACAACCGTGATAGCTTTCACATCGCCCATGTTTTACTTTTTATCATGCCTCCCTATTCAACATTAAATTCCAATGTCTTATCTTTCTCATCGAAAATACTCTCATAACCTTCAGGACACGAGATCTTCAATGTGATCTTACCCGCACCTTTACTTCTGATATAGGTACCGCCGCATCCGCCGCTGATCCTAGCTCTACTAGGACCGATGATCTCGCCGGTGCCCTCTATCTCTAGCGGCAGGCTGTCACTGAAGAACGGCTGAACATTACCGTACTCATCACATATCGCGATCCTTACGGCAGACACATCATATGTATCTTTCTCCTGAAGATTCAAAGAAGAACACTTTATCTCCATATGAAGTCTCTTAAAGACGGTCTTCGTAACTGTCTTAACTTTCTTTCCGTCCTTATATCCGTCGAAAACAAACTTCAGCGTCGTTCCGCCCCAGTTACCGATATACTTTCCGAACAGCTGATAAGCATCTTCAAACTTCATATGATAGACAGCCATCGCTTCAACAAGTCTCATCTTGATCTTGGCAGGAATATTATTCATACCATAAGTTGCGATATAGTTCATCGCTTCCTTTACGATCTTGTTCTGTCTGTCCGAAAAGCCCTCGTTCTTCTTCATCTGATCGCCGATATAATCATCGATAAATATCGGAGCATTCTTAAGATTCTTATATGGTGAATCCTTGTGAGTGTACTCTTTGATAAACAGATCATTCTTGTACATCTTCACGCTGTCGCAGTTAGTGTAAATATATGTCTTACCGCGATTTCCTGCAGGATGCTCACCAATATCGAATGAAGAACTTAACTCAAGGAACGGTTCCTTCAGATCACCGCATGCACTATAAACATACGACGCATGCTTTGGATTTCTGAACATATCAGTTACACCGTGATAACAGATCCTGTCACCTGAACCGAAATCCTGATGCGTATTGTAATCGAAAAAGCACCATCCGAAAGAACCAGCGATATCATCATATCCTGCGACACTATCAAGAACATTCGCATGACGAAGTGCATGTTCTAATCTATGCTCTTCACAGTCAAACGGTTTTGTCGGGAACATGTGACCATTATATTCGCTAATGAGATATGGCGCATTCGGATCAGTTGCTACCTTCTTTTTCGCCTCGCAGCCGGGTGTCGTTCCATCGTGACTAAAATCATTAAATGTATAGACATCTTCAAGGAAACTACTCTTCTTAAGATATCTTACTCCACCTGTTGATCTGGATGGATCAAGTTTATGAGCAAGATCATTTGTCTTCTTATAAAGTTCGTCATTATCTATCGATTCATTGATACGAACACCCCAAAGGATTATCGATGGATGATTCCTATACTGAAGTATCATCTCCTCAACATTCTTAACGGCCTGTTCCTGCCACTTCTCGTCACCGATATGCTGCCATCCAGGGATCTCTGTAAACACGAGAAGTCCTAATTCATCACATCTGTTTATGAAGTGCTGTGACTGTGGATAATGCGAAGTTCTTACAGCATTAACACCCAATTCATTCTTAAGGATATCCGCATCATATCTCTGTATCGAAGCAGGCATAGCATATCCGACATAAGGATATGATTGATGACGATTAAGTCCTCTGATCTTAACTTTCCTTCCGTTAAGATAGAAACCGTCAGACCTGAATTCCGCATCACGGAATCCTACCGTAGTTACATAAGAATCGTCCTTAGTCGAAATGGTAAGTTCATATAGATTAGGATCATCGATATCCCACTTTTTAATACCGCTTATCTTTCCGATCACGGTATGGCTTTCCTTGATATCATTGATACTGAGGATCTCCTTACCTGAAGACTTCTCTCTGATACAAAGATCATAAGGTTCATAATTCTCAGAAAAAGCAACATCAAGATCTAATGTTCCGTCAGCACTTGCTTTCGCAAAAACATCAGAGATATAGTTATCGCTTCTGATATCAAGATAGACTTCACGATAGATACCGCCGTAAGTCATGTAATCAATTACAAAACCAAACGGTGGAATATTAAGTGTCTCATTACTATCGACCCTGACCTTGATCTCGTTAGATCCGTCTTTTCTGATCACATCAGTAATGTCTGCTTCAAAAGCTGTATAGCCGCTATTGTGCGAAACTACTTCAACATCATTTACAAAGACAGTTGCCTGATGAGCTACTCCTTCAAATACAACAAAAACCTTCTTCCCTTCTGCTTCAGAAGGATAATCAAAAGTCTTTTTATATCCGCTTATCTTCTGATAGATAGACTCATCAAAATAGTTAAACGGAGTTTCTGCTACAGTATGAGGGATCCGGATTAAATTACCTTCCGGAAGCGCATCAAAATCATCGTTATATATCCAATCGTTATTAAAGGGTACTTTTATAGACATAAGCACTTACTCTCCATTCCGAAAAGCATTGAATCAATATTCTGATTATACCAAATTAAACCCTTCAACCGTTATCTGATAAATCAGATTTCAAACCTGTCGATAATAGTCTCCAGCACATACTCATATTTAAGATTTCCTTCTTCATTTCTGCTGGCAACATCAATGCCGTTATCAGTTACAGAATGCAAGAAAGCCTCCCTGGTGGAAGGCTTACACTTGTAGATTACGTTTAAAACTATCATAGATCTTCTTCCTGTGACGATATAAGTTTTTTCATCCTCTCGATTCCGAACTTAGCTACTTCCAGATCCTCCTCTGAAAGTGCACCGCTGAAAGCGAAAGCCATCTTTATGCCATTATACTCGTCATAAGCACCGCCCACAAATCCGCATTCACCTAAGATTGGCTTATGCTCCGGATCGCCGCTGTCTTTTTGGGTAGCGATAGCCTCACCACATTTAGACCAGGCAATAGCTATGAGGTTCCAACCTTCTTTGAGATTAAAAGGAGTATCGACCACCTTCATCTCACCTATCCAGTTATCAGTCTCACCCTTGTTAAGAACTGAAGCTACGGCTACCCCCTGGATTCCCATATCGATAGCCTTTTGCTTCATATCCTCAAGAACGATGACAAGATCATTTCTTAATGTATCGTTAGTCATTTGATCCTCCGATAACCTTATCAGACACTTGCACGATAGATCGCGAGCATATCTTCCTCATTAAGAAGTTTAGCTGATCCCTTAGCGCCTCCTACACCAACGGCACACTTATGAGCCATATCAACTAATTCCTCTTCAGTCGGGTTTACACCAAGCTCACGAAGGTTAGTTGGCATATTGATGCTTCTGTAGAAGTCTTCCATTGCTTCGATTCCGCGAATAGCGATCTGCTCATCTGAACCGGTTGCTTCAACTTCCATAACATTGATAGCGAACTTCTTAAATCTAGGCAGACAATCCTTATATACGTATCTTGCCCATGCACCCCAGATAGCAGCAAGACCTGCACCATGAGCTACATCATAAAGACCGCCGAGCTCATGTTCGAGTTTATGTGTCATCCAGTCACCGCCGTCATTTCCGCAACCTGTAAGTCCGTTATGTGAAAGGCTTCCGGCCCACATTACTTCAGCACGAGCATCATAGTTATTAGGATCATCACGAAGGATAATCGCATTCTTCTTTACTGTCTTAAGGAGTCCTTCTGCAAGAGCATCCGTGATCTCCATATTGCCGCCGTTAGTGAAATATCTTTCCATCGTATGCATCATGATATCAGTGCATCCGCATGCAGTCTGATAATCAGGAAGCGTCATAGTAAGTTCAGGTTCCAGGATAGAGAACTTAGGTCTACAGTAATCGCTGCTGTAACCACGCTTAACAAGTCCCTCTTCCTTAGTGATAACGGATGAATCACTCATCTCGCTTCCTGTTGCAGCAAGTGTAAGGATAACTCCGAGAGAAAGGCAACCAGTTGCCTGTTTCTTGTAATCATAGAGATCCCATACATCACCTTCATTGACAACACCATATCCGATAGCCTTAGCAGAGTCGATCGCACTGCCGCCTCCAACTGCGAGGATAAAATCAACATTCTCTTTCTTACAAAGTTCGATTCCCTCATATACAAGGCTGAGACGAGGATTTGGTACAGCACCGCCTAACGTAACATACTTGATCCCTGCCTCATCGAGCTTATCAGTTACACGCTTAAGAAGTCCTGAACGTATTACACTTCCGCCGCCATAATGAATAAGTACCTTAGTTCCGCCAAATTCCTTGATAAGATCAGCAACCTGACCGTCTTTATTCTTTCCGAAAACAACCTTAGTTGGGGTGAAATAATTGAAATCAAACATATAGATACGCTCCTTTCGCGATATAGATATTTATATCACACAAGACTTTCACGAACTTATTATTTTTCTGTCAACAAACATATCATTTTTGGTTTTTAAGAGAAAAAGCTCGCTATACCTTGCTTAAGTTCCTCAAGATGTCCGTTAAAGCAGTGATCTGCTCCTTTGACAGTAACGAGTTTCGCATTCTCGTAAAGCTCTTCAGCCTTCTGACCATAGAAATAAGGAACCGTCATATCTTCATCACCGTGGATGATAAAAACCTGTCCCTTATAACGCTCGATCTCATCCTCAACATGGATAGTCTGAGCTACGCGAACATAATCACCGGACAATGTCGCCCAATCGCTAGAGATCACATCAGGAATATGTACAGGATCAAAATCGATGCCGATAAGGTTACCCCTTCTAGCGCCCTCAGGGATCATCCAAGCTGGTGAAAGAGGAATAATAGCCTTGAAGTAATTCTCACACATACCGCCTACGAGCATTGTAAGAAGACCACCCTGGGAATGACCGCACAAGTATAGATCGGTTACAAAATCCAGAGTCTTTGCATACTTAACTACATCAAGAGCATTAATAACCCACTTATAAAGTGTATGATCCTTAAACTCACCATCACTTCCGCCGTGACCATACATCTCTGCACGGAGGACCGCGATACCCTTTTCGAGCAGTACGTCCTTTACGGCAAGAAGATGATCCTCTTCCATATTGCCGGTAAATCCGTGAATCAAGATGCAGAGCGGACTCTTATCCGTTCCTTCAGGTCTTTCAAGCTTTGCGTGAAGTCTTATTCCGTCACTGTTTATATAAAATTCTTCCATAGTATTTCTCCTTTTTATAAGATATGATCTACATCCGTATGAGGAAGTTCTCTTACTTTTCGCAAAAACAACATACAGTTATTTGCTTCTTTCTGATCGAAAACAAATCCCAGCTTCTCACCTACCCATGTTGCTTCAACTACAAAAAGTCTGCACATTATCTCAACTGATTCCCACATTGCATCAACATCTGCTTCACAATATGTATCAAGATAGTCTTTCCACTCGTCAGCAGATAACCATCTGTGCATATACTTTCCCGACTTACCGATACTCACAGAGAAATCAGTCATGATACCTATCTTCCAGGAAAGTATCCTCTCAAGCTGCTTTCTGACGATGAAGTTCAGCATGTCCTGAGCATATGTAACTTCGCCTCGCCAAAGTCCTTTGGCAATATTATTCAGACACCACCAGAATTCATTACATGTTGTGAGGAATTCCTTCTCAGTCGGCTTCTTAACATGATGCGAAGCATCCGAAGATTCAGGAATAGAAGGAAGTATCCCATCCTTATCAAGAAGTATCTCACACAAGGTATCCTTAAGGATATTCTCCTTGGCATGAGGGATCGTCTTAACTGTAAGATCCAGTCTGTTACCGTCCGTGAATACCATAAGCCAGGCATATGAATTCTCTTTATCACTAGGACAGAATGGGAACTCATCAGGATACTGCATGAAAAGGATCTCACCGAATCGGTCGATCCATTTCTTATCTTCAATAAATGATGCTGTCTCTTCTACTACATAGACGATATCGAAGTCCTGAAAGATATCTTTAGGCGCGGTGGGATTCGTCCTGGAACCATTCATATATACTGCTCTTATCCTGTCGTCGTTTTGTGCGACACTCAAGATAAGATCCATCATTTCTTTTTCTGTTCTCATAATTACAGATCCTTTATACCTTCCGGAATATAGTAATCATTATACCAAAACAAAGGTCATTATTTATCAATTGCCAAGATCTTGTTATATGACTTATGTATCATGATGATGCCTACTATATCAACCATAAATATGAAGCACAAGATACAACCACCCACCATAAGAAGTGTCGGTCTCTTCTTATTCTTGATACAAAAGATAATAGTGTAGATCACATCAGGCATTCCCGACATCAGCATATAAACATATGTCAGGCAAACACCTATCAGACCTACGAATGGAATACCGAGAAAAAGGAACGGATTAGCCATTCCGCCTATAAGCTGAAGCCAAAGGTAAAAGTTGATCCCAAAGAAAGGGATCATGGCAGCTTTGACGATCACACTTATAATCGTAAGAGGACGCTCATCTTTAACCGCACCTACTATGGCCAGGATAAAAGCTATAAGTCCCAATACAAGGGACACACCGAGCAATATTCCTATCAACTTGAAATTAAAATTGCCAAGATTCTTACTATGAAGGATGCCATACATAGGAATCGCTATCGAAACTTGCATAGCATAAAGAACAATAACGGTAACGATGAGTATTATCTTACTGGCGAGCATAAAACGTGGCTTCTTCTCAGATAAGCTCATTTTTCACACCTCCGAACGACATTCTAATAACTATTGCAAACAAAACACGACGTTTTGTCAATAGCACCGATCAGAGTTCAACAGAAGATGTACAAACAACCTCATCCTTTTCAATATGACAGGTAAGAAAAAGAATCTCGACGCCTGATTCCTTTGCTTCATCAAAGGCAACACCGAATTCGGCATGGGTCGCTATATTAGGCTTGACCTCAGCAATACCGTCCATCTGAATGACAAAGGCAAGAATAGCACGATACCCGTCCTTCTTCGCCTTGATCAGTTCATGTATATGCTTTACACCGCGCTCCGTAGGCGCATCAGGAAAATAACCTATACCGTCGACTTCCAAAGTGCATCCCTTTACCTCCATGAGATAACGGATATCACCTTTCTCCATATAAAAGTCGATCCTTGAATCACCATAGGTATACTCAGGGATAACTGCATCAAGATCCTGTGAAGAAAGCCACTCAGCAGCTATCTTATTTGGAGCCTGACTGTCGATATTTATCAGAAGACCATTTGATTTACGAACTGCCACAAGATCATATTTAGTCTTACGGTTCGGTGAATCAGGAGCATTAAGCCACACATCACATCCTTCGATCAGAAGTTCCTTGCACCTTCCGGTATTCTTAACATGAACGATCTCCTTTTTGCCGTTGATAACAACTTCAGCAATAAAGCGATTCGGTCTTCTTATAAACTTAGCAGGTGTAATATTCTCGTACTTCATCCTATTCCTCAAATATTCGTATTTTTTCCTTTATAATTATTATACAAAAAGACCGCCAACGTGGGCGGTCTTAAGTATCCAGTCAAGCTTCCTTCCAAGGCTGATGTTGTTCCGGATTTATGTAGATCTCTGTAATGACTCCGTCTTTTACAATTATATGCAGTGATGGAACACTCCATACTTTGTCACTGTTCAGATCAGAAACAAAGTCAGCAAGACTGTCATACTTAAACGTATATTCGTTGGCTATGTCAGCTGCCTCGTAATATGGATAAAAATTGTCAAAGACAGTAACATCATCAGCGATCGGGATATGCTTCGATATACCGATCTGTTTGGTATACATAGCACCTATCTCATTCGACAAGTAGTATTTACCATCATACTGCTTAGAAAGAGCATTAAAGTGATTCGAATCGAGTTGTATATAGTCTACATATTCATTTACGTATTTATCAAGAACCTCTACATGAATATCTTCATGATTGTCTGTCACTATGGTATCACCTATCTTAAGTGAATCGACTTCATCTTTTGTCATATAGTAATAAGAATAAACATCACTCGTTATACCCTTAAGATCAGAGTCAAATTCATAATCTATATACAAAATGTATTCACCGTCAGCAAGTTTGTCGCCCGAAAGTTCAGTATAATTCATGCTGTGAATGCTCGAACCTTCGGAATCCTTTTCAGCTTCAGCTGTCTCGGATGCTTCAGTTTCTATACTTGTCTCAACTGTAGTTTCCGCAGTAGTTTCTTCCGTTGTCGCTTCAGTATCTGAAGTCGTCTCCGAAGTCGTTTCTGCAGAAGACTCTGCCGTTGTTTCTGTCGATATTATTTCTTCCGAAGCTGCCTTTGTCTCTTTATTCTTCTCTATTTTTGAATTAGTCATAAGGCAGCCGGTTAAAGCAAGTGCTACGGCTGTTGCTGCAGAGGCAAATACCATTGCAGGCTTTTTGTAAGTTGTTATTATCTTGATTCTCTCTTTCACGTTAACCTCCCCGAATGCCAATGATGCCATCGACACTCGTTCTGTACTAAGATTAAGGAGGGCTATTGAATAATCACAGATCTGGCTGTTGTTATATCTCTTTATAACGGATTCATCGCAAAAGAGCTCCATGTCTTTAACGAAGAATATGTATGCGATCCATACTAACGGGTTATACCAGTTCAGTGACAGTACCAGATAGCCCAATGGTTTCCAATAATTGTCCTTGTGTTTTAAGTGTGTTTTCTCATGATTAACGACATGTTCTCTCGTCTTCGCGTCGAGGCCTGAAGGTAATACGATCTTAGGTCTGAAGATATCGATAATAAAGCCTGTTCTGACATCATCACAGATATAGATATTCGAGCCTTTCTCGATCGGTATCATTGTGGCGCATCTTCTCTTGATCTTCACGTATCCGAAGATACCGTATACGATCATGGAGATAACGCCGACACAGTATGCGATCTGAACGATCAAAGAGATACTTATCGTGTTTTTTTCTACTTGGGTTTCTTTTACATCAGAAGCAGCGACAACCGGTTCAGCCGCAACCGAAGTTCTGAATCCGTCAGCAGAAACGGCAACCGGTTCTGTCTCCTGCGTGACTTTTTCAGAATTTGATTTTTCAGTTTTCTCTATCGGGTTATTCCTGACGAGTTG
>JAGCGE010000051.1 GCA_017649745.1 Clostridiales bacterium
TCTTCTGCAGGTCGATGATGTGGATGTTGTTACGCTCCGTGAAGATATACTCCGCCATCTTCGGGTTCCAACGGCGTGTCTGGTGACCAAAGTGTACACCTGCTTCAAGAAGCTGCTTCATAGAAATAGTTGACATAAAAATTCCTCCTGTTTTTTCTTCCATAAGGGCTACTCCGGTGTCTCCGGAGAACAAAAGCTACCCCTTATGTGATTTTTAGCCTCTAAAATGATACAATGAGAAAGCCGCATTGGCAAGTGTTTTTCAAAAGAAATTCGCGAAAAACAGGCATTTTTATACGAAATCGAGGTCATTATACACATGAATCATCTGTCCGAGCAAGAAAAAGCCACTTTTAATACCATTCTTTCCGACCTGATCGCCATCCCGAGCGTTAAGGGAGAACCTTCCGAAGGCGCACCATATGGAGTCCATCCGAAAGCAGCACTCACCTACTTTCTCAGTCGTGCGGCGGAAGACGGATTTATCGCAGAGAACATCGGAGATAAGGCCGGATACGTTCAGTGGGGAACCAAAGGACCTCTTCTTGCCGTCCTCGGACACCTTGATGTCGTTCCGGAAGGATCGGACTGGAAGACCGAGGCCTTCCATCTGACTTCAGACGACACCTCCTTCTACGGACGCGGCGTAGTCGATGACAAAGGGCCTGTTGTCAGCGCTTATATGGCATTACTGAGGTTTAAGGAAAACCATCCGGATCCGGACTACCGGGTCCGTCTGATCGTCGGAACGGACGAAGAGCACGGATCTTCATGTATGGAGAGATATTGCGAGACAGAGGAGCTTCCGGATATCGGCTTTACACCGGATGCTGAGTTCCCATGCATCTTCGCTGAAAAAGGAATCTACCAGATGCATTTCGAGGCAGAGCCGAACGGAATCTTTACACTTCATGGCGGAAATGCCGCGAACATGGTACCGCCTTACTGCGAATGCATCGATCTGAAAGAAAGCAGAGGCATCTCTACTAAAGGTGTCCAGGCGCACGCTTCACATCCTGATCTCGGGATCAACGCGATCGATCTGATGCTTGATAAGATGGATCCTTCCCTTATTTCCGCATCTCCCCTCCTTCAATTAATGAAAAAGTACTTCAGCAAAGAATCTGCCACACCATTTTCCTCCTTCTTCGGAAGTGACATCTCCGGATCGATGACGACGAATGTTGGAATCGTAGATATCAGTAAGGATCACGCAAGACTCCACGTGGATATCCGCTTCCCGGTAACTCTTTCCGAGGAAGCTGTCCGTTCCAAGCTTCTTGAGGCTGCTTCGGAATTTGGCGTAAAGGTAGTAGATGATTCTGTTCAGCCGCCGCTTTTCAAGGATAAAGAATCCAGACAAATATCCGTTCTTACAGAGATCTTTAACAGCTACCGGGAGCAGTTCTCCTATTCTCCGGATGAAGCGGACAGCAGAGCTTCTGCACTTAAAGAGGAATCCGCACCTATTGCTATCGGCGGAGGAACATACGCACGTACCATGCCGAATATCGTTGCATTTGGTCCTCAGCTCTCCTGGGGAAAAGATCAGTGCCATCAGGCCAATGAAAGCATCCTGAAAGAAAATCTGTACCTCCTCGTACCGATGTACGAAGAGGCACTGGAAAAGCTTGGCAATATTATAATCGGATAATGATTTAGATGAATCTTCTTACACTGACGACGCAGGACATCGGAACATAATCTTCCACAATACCGCCGCGGCTGGTCGATGCATGGATCACGACTCCACCGCCACAATAAAGGCTGACATGATCGACTCTTCCATTACCGTCGTAGTCGTGACAGATAACATCTCCGGCTTTCAGCTCCTGATTCGTTACATCGGTACCCAGTGTTGCAATAGATGCCGACTGATGCGGGAGTGAAATACCATAATACCGGGCATATACATACATTACGAAGCCGGAACAGTCCAGACCCTGAAGCGATGCTCCCGTATATACATACGGAATTCCGATAAATGCTCTGGCATACGTGAGAAGATCACAGGAACTCGGATCAGGAATATTGCGCTTTGCCGGAGCCGGGGTCGGTGTTGCCGGTGCGGACGGCTCAGAAGGTTCATCCACTTTTGAATTCGGCCGCGTCGTCGTAGGAGATGTCGGTTCATCTTTCTGACTCGGTTCGGATGTTTCGAGATTTGCTCTTACAAGATCTGATCTTACATATCCTCCATCGGAAAGCTTATACCAGCCGTTACTCGTCTTGGCGACAACTTTCACTTTGTCATTTCGTGCAAGTTTACGGACAATAGCATCATCTGTGCTCGGACCGGATCTGACATTCACTTCACCATTGGAATAGAATGTACCGCTCATCTCTTTTTCGGTAAACTTCGGAGCAGGCGTCGGCGTCGGGGATGCCTTCGGCTTCGGGGTAGTTTTTACCTCTTCTTTTTTCTCCGGTGTAGGAGTCGGAGTCTTCTGCTTCTTCGGTGTCGGTTCCGGTGATGGAGAGGGAGTAGGCTCCGGAGTCGGTGTAGGCGTGGCTACCGCTTCCAAAGTCAAATTATCAGAAAGAACATATCCGGTAACCTGACCTTCCTCGGTCTCAAAAGCGATATACGACCAGGCAGATCCCATACCGATACGCTTCACCATATCTGCATACTGAAGAGTATCAATGACTTCCGCATCCGAAGCAGGAGAAGAATGAACGGTCATCGCTCTCAGCGCATACACCACTTCATCCTTAGGAGCAAAGGCAGCCACATCGAGCATTTCAACAGCAACACCATCGCGGTTACTGTGCTCGGAAATAATATATGTATCATGTACAAGCGGATCAGAGGTCAGTTTCATTTCCGACTCAGGTGAATACTTCAGTTGAACTACTCTCGCCGAACCGGCGGCAGAAGCCTGCATCGTTTCTTCAGATGGAACGGAAAGATATGTATCCGAAGCATGTCCGAGCGGAACTATAGGAAAAAGCACAGTAACCATAGATACCACCATGATGATCGATGACATCTTCAGTCCGCGATGCAGATGACGCTGAGTCATTCTGCTTCTCAGTTCTTCATTTGGTCCGATTTTCTTCGAATTCTTTTTCAACATGTCCTCCAACCAGGTTATATCCAATATCATTACATCATAATTATATCGTACCTTCACCCCCTTGAAAACAAATGTGACATAATTGTAATATGGCGACAGAAATCGGATGATTTTATCAAATCCGTTTTAGTCGCATTTTCAAGAGTTTTGATTATCAAATGATTCCTATTGATTAGCGTCAATGTCAAATTATTGATATTTTTTCTCTGTTGCAGAAAACAATTCGTTTGGACAAAGAAAAAGCCGTTCCGAAATCGGAACGGCTTTGAATTTAATCCAAGATCAGATTTGAAGATTACTCTTCAACCGGAGCAGCCTCTTCAGCAGCCGGAGCAGCTTCTACAGGAGCTTCTACTACAGGAGCCTCTTCCTTAACTTCCTCTACAGGAGCAGCTTCTTCCTCATCCTTCGGTTCCGGATTGATCGGAGCAACTTCCTTGATGGAGATGCTGATACGACGTGCTGTCGGATTAACATCGAGGACCTTCGCCTCAACTTCCATACCTTCCTTCAGAACATCCTGAGGCTTATTCAGGCGTACATCGGAGATCTGGGAAACATGGCACAGAGCATCGAGATTCGGCTCAAGCTCTACGAATGCACCGAACTGGAACATACGAACGACCTTACCGCGAACGATAGAACCTACCGGGATACGCTCGTCGATGTTATAGAACGGATCGTCCTCAGCCTTCTTATAACCGAGAGAGATTCTCTTCTTCTCCGGATCAAAATCCTTAACATATACATGAACCTGATCACCAACGGAAAGAACCTCGGACGGATGATGGATGTGATTCCAGGACAGCTCGGATACGTGGATGAGACCATCAACACCACCGATGTCAACGAATGCACCGAAGTCTGTAAGAGATCTTACAACACCATCGTACTCCTTATCCTTCTCGATTCCGCTCCATACTTCCTCAGCCTTTGCCTTACGCTCATTGTTGAGAAGTGTTCTTCTGGAACCGGAAACTCTCAGACGGCGCTTGTCCGGATCGAACTGTGTGATAAGGATCTCGATCGTCTTACCCTTGTAAGCTTCAAGATCGTTTACAACATTCAGCTCAAGCTGTGTTCTGTGAATGTAGATGTCAACTCCGCCGTAGCTAGCGATAACACCATCTTTAACAACGTTTGTGATCTTAACTGTAACCGGCGTCTTATTCTCGTAAGCCGCTTCGATTTCTGCTTTATTCTTGCTGAAATCCACATGAGACTTGGAAAGAATGATCTCTTTTCCCATGTCAGTATTGCGGATGCTCTTTACGTACACTTCAATCTCTCTGTGCTCTTCAACTGCCGCTTCAAAGTCAAAATCAGGTTCAAACTCACTTCTTGGAATCTTGCCTTCCGACTTATCATGGACATCTACATATACGAAATCACTGTCGCAGGTCGTGATTGCTCCCTTCACTGTAGCGTTCTTTCGAAGCTGTGGAATGCTTTCAATGTAATCGCCAAAATTGATGTCGTTAGACTCTGGATTCGTGTTTACCCCGTTTTCACTCATGGTTTGGATAACCTCCCTGATAATACTCACCGGCGTTGATGCCCCTGCCGTAACTCCGATCCGCTTCACCTTGCTGTCCCTCCACATAGGAAGCAGGGGTAAAACTTCATCGGCGCCACCGACAAGATAAGTCA
>JAGCGE010000052.1 GCA_017649745.1 Clostridiales bacterium
ACATAGTTGTTACCCATAGGTGCGAGGTTGATATAAAGCTCCATGATCTCGTCTTTGCTCAAGTCCTGCTCGAGAGACATAGCAGAGAACCACTCCTGAACCTTACGGGAAGTGGAGTGTTCGTCCTGACCTGAGATAAGCTTAACTGTCTGCTGTGTGATCGTGGATCCGCCGTATGTAGCTGTACCGCCGTTAGCAAGAGCTGACAAAACGGCACTACCGATACGCTTAACATCGATACCCGAGTGCGTCTGGAAACGCTCGTCCTCGATAGCGATGATAGCTTCGTCGATATAAGTCTCTTTAACCTCGCCGAAGGAAACATAGATCCTGTCGACGTTCTCACTACCTACGAGCTTAGCTATTACATTACCGTTGATATCGTAAACAAATGATGTCTGTACATCTTCCGTATGTGTAAGATCTCCGATGGAAAGAGGTTCAGCCGTCGATACATAACCGAGCAGCATGCCGCCTCCGAATCCTCCGAGAATAAAAACGATGCAAAGTACAAAAACAAGAGCGATCTTCGCGATATCGCCCACAAATGAAACCATCTCTCTAAAAGCGCTCCTGTTAAATCCCGATCTGGTCGGTTTACCTTTTAACGTGGATCGAAGCTCACTTGCAAGTGCCGTCTTCTCAGGCGGTACCGGCTTAGTGCTTCTAGGCCTGTTGTCCATCTAAAAAACCTCATTCATATAATATTAGATTACTATTTTACCACTAATTGATTTGAAGTGTTACAATTAAGTATTCTTACGCAGGAGGGTATCATGGAGAAGATCAAGGCACAGGCTTTGGACTATGAAGGTCGAGGCATCGCCAAGACTTCAGAAGGCAAGGTCATATTCACAGAAGACCTTCTTCCGGGTGAGGAAGCAGAAATCGAGATCGTTTCCGAGAAGTCCAAGACATCGGAAGGCAGGATAGTCGAGAGGTTTTCGACTTCTCCTGACAGGATCGATCCTCCATGCGAAAACTACGGTAAGTGCGGCGGCTGCGCCATCATGCACATGAGCGAGAGCCTCAGGGCATCTTTCAAGGAGAACAGGGTAAGAGAGTCTTTGCAGAGGATAGGTCGTCTCGAAAACATTGAGGTCGCCCCTCTCGTTGTATCTCCAAGGACCAATAATTACAGGAATCACATGCAGTATGTGATCTCAGGTATGAACATAGGCCTTCGTGCGAAAAGCAGCAATGACTTTGCATGCGCAGACGGCTGTCTCATCGAATACGAAGCTTTTTCGAGAATGAGAAAGGCGCTTGAAGAGCACTTTCAGGATAGCCCGACGAATCTCTTCTCCTCATTGATCTTAAGAGGATCCGAGAGGACAGGGGAGTATCTTGTGGAGTTCGTGTGTGAGACAGATCAAAGCCATGAGATCGCGATCAGGGATGCACGAAGATATATCGAGAGCGGGATGCTTTTCGAGAAGATGGAGAAGGTGATAGGTGACGGTAAACTGATGGGTATCGTCATACAGATCTGTTCAGATAAGACTTCGAAGAGGACAAGGTCGGGTAAGAGAGTTGTGATCGAGGGATGCGACCATTATCACGAGATCTTGTGCGGGAAGAAGTTCAGGATCAGGTCTGGCGCGTTCTTCCAGGTCAACACAGAAGGGGCTGAGCTCCTTTACGGCCTCGTTAGAGATCATGTGAAAGATTCCAAAGTGATCTACGATCTGTTCTGCGGAACGGGTTCGATAGGACTTTGCTGCGCTTCGGAGGATGCGATGCTGTTTGGTATCGAAGTATCGTCGGAGGCAGTCTCATCAGCTAAGGTGAACGCAGAGCTGAACGGTGCGAAGAACGCGAGCTTTGTCGTCAAGCAGGCAGAGAGATTTGATTTCGATAAGGATGATCTTCCAAGGCCGGATGTAGTCATCGTTGATCCTCCTCGAAAAGGAATGGACATCGCACTTATAAACAAGCTCAAGAAGCTTGCTCCGTCCAGGATCGCTTATGTATCATGCGATCCTTCGACGCTCGCAAGAGACCTTAAATATCTGACAACAGATTACGATATCGTGAAAGTTACACCTGTAGATATGTTCCCGTTTTCACACCATGTCGAAGTCGTGAGCCTTTTGCAGAAAATGAGCAACACCAGGGAAAGAACGATCACGCTTGATGTCGAGATGGAAGACTATCATAGGATCAAGAACAGAACGGAGGTGACTGCAGATGCCACGGAATGATCATGAAAGATGGCAGATGGATCTTGAAGAATATATCAGACAGGGAGAACCTGAGCAGTCAGAGAAATCCACTGCTTGGAAAACGGCTATTGGTCTTCAGGATGTTGACGGGTTAAAAACCTCCGAGTATCTGTTGGAAACGGCCAAAGAGCATATTGAAGGCCGGATAGATATAAAGACAGCGCAGAAACGTATTCAGTCGTACTATGAACAAAGGCAGAGCCGAACCGAAATCGAAGATGGGACAAAAGAAGCTGACATTGTTTCTGCCAGAATCGCTGAATTGCTGGGAGAAAGAGCCTTTCAGTTTTCACCGGCAGAGTGGAAGACTATTCACAAACGGCTTTTCAAAGATATCTTCCCCCATGCTGGAGAATACAGAACTTATAACATTACGAAAAGTGAATGGGTTCTTAACGGGGAGACCGTTCTGTATGCTTCGGCTGACAGTATAAGAGATACCCTGGATTATGATTTTGGTCAGGAAAAGCAATTTTCTTATGAAGGTCTATCAGCCGATGATGCGGTGAAGCATATAGCGAAGTTTACCTCCGGTATATGGCAGATTCACCCGTTTTGTGAAGGCAATACAAGATCTACGGCGGTTTTCATTATTAAGTATCTGAAGACGTTTGGCTTTTCAGTTAATAATGAGATATTTGCCGAGAACTCATGGTACTTCAGAAACTCACTTGCTAGAGCCAATTATAATGATCTGGGCAAGGGGATCAGCGCTACTACAATATACTTGGAGCGGTTTTTTGAAAATCTCTTGATGGGATATCAGAATGAGTTAAAGAATAGGTTTATCCATGTGGATTATAGGGAACAAAGTGCAATTCAAAGTGCAATAGGAGACGGCTCAAAGTGCAATAATTGCACTTTGGAGGAATTGGCAATTCTAAAAGAGTTAATGAAGAATCCTTCGATCACACAGAAAGAATTGGCTGGTATCATCGGAAAATCAGAAAGAACGATAAAGACGCGAACAGTTGAAATGCAGGAAAAGGGATTGATTCGCAGAGAGAACGGTAAGCGTAACGGCAGATGGGAAGTACTTGTAAACATATAGATCTAACGGATTTATAGAAAGAAAAGAGATAAGGATGAAGATAGTATGGAGCTACGAAAAATCAACACACAGGATGCATTTGCCCAATGGGAATACACAACAGCTTTGCCGGCAGATGAAAATGGACTGACCAACCCATATAATGGTGTTTCATATGATGAATATGTAGAAAAAGTACTTCCTGAATTGATCTCGTATGAACATCCGGTTAATATGCCTGAATGGTTTGTGCCTGAAACATATTATTATCTGTGGGATGACGGGCATCTTGTCGGAGAGTTTAGGATCAGGCATCATCTTACGCAAGCACTTCGAACAGGTGCGGGGCATATCGGTTATAGTATCTTGAAGGGTGTTCGCGGTAAAGGTTACGGAACAGAAGGCTTAAGGCTTACGGTTATGATTGCAAAAGACATTATTCCGGAGGACGAGATATATTTGCGGGTCAATAAAGATAATATTGCGTCCCAAAAGGTCATGATAAAAAACGGAGCTCGAATCGCAGGAGAAGATGAAACCCATCTGTTTATGCGAATAGCAAAATAATCCGGATTTGAAGCATCCTAAAGCGAATCAGATTTAAATTCCGCGTAGATTATGACGTTGAAGCAGGTGGCGAGGTGTTGCTCAACGAAAATGACGTCGAGACGGTGGTGCTTTTGACCCGGAAATAAGAAGCTCCGGAATACAAGTGACAACATAGCTCAAATCTGTTAGTTTAATGAAAAGACAAATTGTGTTTTTGTGAGGACTACAGAATATGAAGACAGGAAGTTCCAATGATGCGGAAGCTGTGAAGACACAGTATTCTTCATCAAATGGATTAAATACCAGGATCTCTTTCCATGACATGTATTCCACGAATAAGTTCGGATACAGTAACTGGATCTTTTCAAACTACGAGATACCAGAAGGGGCAAAAGTCCTGGAACTGGGCTGCGGAACGGGAAGTATGTGGGCAGGTCATGACGATCTGATCGAAAAGATCGGAACGCTGATCCTATCTGATCTTTCTGAAGGCATGCTTTCGGATGCGGGGAAAAATCTCGGAGAAAGAGAAAATGTGTCGTATGCTCTGGTGAACATAGAGGACATCCCCTATGAGGACGATTCCTTCGATGTAGTCATTGCCAATTCGATGCTCTATCATGTTCCCGATATAGAAAAAGCGATCCGTGAAGTAAGACGGGTTCTGAAAACTGACGGCGTGTTCTATTGCGCCACATACGGAGAACGAAACTTTTCCGATGTTCTTGCCGAATGGATGGTACTTGGCGGGGAATCCTTTAAGCCGAACCATAATTTCACGCTGCAAAACGGAAAGAAGTTTCTTAAGACGGCTTTTACGGACGTGGAAGCCAGGGTATATGAAGATTCTCTTCGTATCACCAACATAGACGATCTGGTCGATTATCTGAAAAGTCTGGTGTCTTTGATGGCGATCGCCGATCTGCCGTCAGAAAGGGTCCGTGAGATCCTGTCGCGGCATTCTCTCAATGGTACAATAGAGTTGCCCAAGGAGTATGGGATGTTTATCTGCAGATGAGGAGATCCTGACATGAAGATCGGTGCTTATCAGTTCGCGGTATCCGTGGACATGAAGAAAAATCTGGAAGTCATCAAGGCGGCGGTACGGTCGGCCGAAGATCAGGGCATCGAGTTCCTGCTATTCCCGGAATGCGCGCTGACGGGCTATCCGCCGAGAGATCTTCCGTCCTCGTCTGACGTCGATTTCTCCTTCGTGGAAAGCGCTTGTGCCGAGCTTAAGGCCCTTTCCTGCGAGACGGAAGTCGCATTCCTTGTCGGTTCGATCGCCAAAGAG
>JAGCGE010000053.1 GCA_017649745.1 Clostridiales bacterium
CCTCTGGACACTTCGCTCATGGTAGCGACGCTGCGTCCTTATCAGGAATTCGGTACGAAGTATATCCTTAATCAGCAGAGGGTCCTCTTAGGCGACGAGATGGGTCTTGGTAAGACGATGCAGGCGATCGCTGCTATGGCGCACCTCGCGGCGAACAATCTCACGCATTTCGTTGTCGTCTGTCCGGTATCAGTCATGGTCAACTGGGCGCGTGAGGTCGAGAAGCACAGTAAGCTTACGACGATAACAGTTCACGGAGACAAGAGGGAGGAGCTTTTCAAGGAGTTCCAGGAAAAAGGCGGAGTCATGATCACGACCTATGAGACGATCGTAAGACTTAATCTGGAGGAATCTCCGAAGTTTTCGATGCTTACCGTGGACGAGGCGCATTACGTCAAGAACCCTGAGGCTCAGAGGACGAAGGCTCTTCGTAAGATGGCCGCTTTGTGCGATTACCGTCTGTTCATGACTGGTACGCCTCTCGAAAACAGAGTCGAAGAGATGATCTTCCTGGTAAGTATGTTGAGAGATTCTGTCTCTAGTGAGCTCAATTCCATGAAGGCAGTCTCCAAAGCCCCTGAATTCAGGTCGAAAGTCGCGCCTGTCTACCTCAGACGTGTTCGTGAGGACGTCCTTAAAGAGCTTCCTGAGAAGTTCGAGAAGGAGGAGTGGGTACAGCTCACCGACAAGGAGAAGATCCTTTACGCCAAGGCTCTCGTCAGCAAGAATGCCACTACCATCCGAAAAGTTTCATATGACGTCGAGAATCTTGAAGATTCCAGTAAGATCCAAAGACTTCTGGAGATCTGTAAGGAGGCTGAGGATGATCACAGGAAGATCGTTATCTTCTCTTTCTTCCTCGGCATCATCGAAAAAGTCTCGCAGGCACTGGGCGACAAGTGTTTCGGCATCATTACAGGTGCGATCCCGTCGTAGGAGAGACAATATATCATCGATGAATTCGAGAAAGCTCCTGACGGAAGCGTTATCGTCAGCCAGATAATAGCCGGAGGCGTCGGCCTTAATATCCAGTGCGCAAGCGTTGTTATCATATGCGAGCCGCAGTGGAAACCGTCGACTGAGAACCAGGCGATATCCAGATGTTATCGAATGGGTCAGCCGAAGTCCGTTCTCGTTCACAGGCTCTTAAACGTTCATACGGTCGATGAGGATATCATGCAGATCCTTAAGGAGAAGAGCGATGTTTTCGATAACTTCGCAGACGAGTCACAGATCGATGAGATCAACAAGAAGATGATGGATGAGATCATCGAGAAGCAGAGGGCTGAATACGGTATCACGGATGAGACCACGGTCGAAGATATCGATGCAAAAAGTGATTCAAACGAAAATATATCAAGTATAATAGACATATCAGAAAACAAGGAGGGAGAATAATGGGTTTAAATTTCAGGAAGAGCATTTCTCTCGGACACGGACTTAAGGTCAATCTGAGCAAGGGCGGACCGAGTATCAGCTTCGGTAAGAAGGGTCTTCGCCAGACGATCAGTGCTTCGGGAAGAGCAACTACAACAGTAGGTATTCCGGGAACCGGTGTTTACTATTCAAAGCAGAAGAACGTAAAGAGCCTGTTCGGAGGACTTTTCGGAGGCAAGAAGGATTCTAAGACCGAGAAAGCTGCAAAGACTAAGGAAGCTAAGGCATCAAAGGCTGCTGCTGAGCCTAAGAAGGCAGCTAAGCCTGCTGTAGATATCGAAGGCAACAAGAAGAAAGTCGAAGAGTACGAGGCATATATCGATTCCATCAAGTCAGTCCACAAGATCTGTGATGATCAGATCGATTGGGAGGGCTTAAGCAAGGATGGACTTCCTGCTGGTATCAAGATCGGAACAGAGCAGTATAACGAGTGGAAGACTCTTAACGAACTCTCCCTTAAGGTTATCGAGGGCGATGTAGATTCATATCTTGCAGTCGTAGATCAGATGGATCCGTTCGATGATCTTCTCGAATACGGTTCAGGATTCGAAGTAGGTACGGATGATCCGAATGAGATGTCCATCGAGTTCCAGGTCAAGTCGTCGGAAGTCGTTCCTGACTATTCTCTATCACTTCTTGCATCGGGCGAGATCTCCGAGAAGCCGCTTTCGAAGTCGGCATATAACGAGCTCGTTCAGGATTACGTATGCAGTACTGCTATCAGAGTAGCAAGAGACACATTTGCACTCCTTCCAGTTAAGACATGTAAGGTGCACGCAGTCGATGTAGCTCTTAACAGCGCTACAGGAAACGAAGAGGAAGTAACAATCCTTTCAGTAGCGATCGACAGGGATCGTCTCACAGGCATTAATATGGACAGGATCGATCCGTCAGACGCCCTTGAGGCACTCGGTTGCAGGATGTCATTTAAGAAGACTACAGGCTTTGGATCGGTAAGCAGAGTTTGATCCTGACAATTATCAAAAAAATCGGAGCATGGCATTTTATAGTGTCATGCTTCTTTTATATTTGAACAAACTGTTAATTGTGAAAACGTGTCACATTCTGGACAAGGAATCAGAAAATCTCGAATAAATAGAAAAAAGTAACGATTTTTGATATTGGATCGACTAAAAAGCGGTCTGATGAAACCCCTGATAGGCCGTTCTCTTAAAGAATAATATATAAATTACCATTCTTTTTCATATTTGCAAGGCGATATGCACAAAAACACACAAAGAAAACAAGTGATTTTCATATGTTCATTGGTCAATTGTTACAAATATGGCAGAAATGTGAAATTTTGCTGTCAGAATTTGTTTACTTATTAGTCATAAAATGTTAATATGCAATCGATGCGGAATATGGATGATTAGATTTTAGAATAGAAATGAAGTTGGTCCGCTTACAACATAAAAGAACTTTTAGAAGTTGAGAAGACATTAACGGAGGAGTTAACAATGCAAAAGTTTGTGAAAGCATGTTCCCTTGCAGTATCGACAGTTCTCTGCATCGGAATGCTCACGCAGTACAACCTTGAAGTAACCAAGGCTGACACACCAAACCTTGACGTAGATTACGCTATCAGTCAGATGGGCAGCTTTGCTACTATCACTGAAGGAAACTTCAGAGACAACAACCACACAATGGCACCAGTTGCTGTAGGTGGTAACATGCAGTCAGAATACTACATCATGACTGACAACAGAAAGATGGGATTCTTCGAAGCAAGTAATGCTGACCTCGTAATCGGCGGCAAGATCGAGAATCAGTCATCTACTCTTGGTCTTACACTCGGATCAGCAAGCGGCAATGATGCTTTCCAGATCGCAGTAGTTGAAGGAAATGCGGATTCCTCCAATTTCTCTGGTTATGGCGTAGCAGATCGAGTAAAGGTTTATTCTCAGGAAACTCTTCCTGTTAATTTCACAAGCGTATCCAAGGGATTTAAGGATCTCAGTGCAAGTATCGATGCATTTGCTAACTCAGGTGATGCAAAAGTTATAAACGTAACAGTTGACAACTATACAGTTAATCTCGTTGGTGTTAACGAATACAACATCTTCAATCTTTCTTCAGGAAACTTCGGTGATGTTATCCTTAATGTTCCTGTTAACAGCCACAACATCATTAACTTCCCTGGTAACAACACAAATTATGTAAGAGTTCAGCTCAACTACATCTCTAACATCGTTGAGAATGCTGACGGAACATATTCATATGATTCTACAACCGCTGTTGACTTTAATAATTCAGGTGAGGAACAGCTCGAACTCAATACAGCAAACATCAGATATCTGAACCAGAACCTCGTATTCAACGCTTCTTCTGCTTCAGCTCTCGGTGATTTCACAAACGGAAGCGTTATTGCTCCTTATGCAGACTTGACAATCGAAGGTAACACAAACGGTTTCCTTTTCTGCCACAGCTTCGCTTCTAACGGTGGTGCAGAATTCCACGGTGCAAACATGGGCGGTTCTTTCACATGGATCAAGAACTTTGATATCGAAGTAAAGACAGACGTTTCAATCTCTAAGATCGCTGTTGCAGGTGATCGTGACGGTTCTGAACTTGCAGGTGCAGTTCTTACACTTACAGGTGAGGATCTCAACAAGAAGGCAATTGATTTTTCATCAGTTAAGCTCGATCTCGGAAGCGGTGCTGAAGAGGTAGAGAAGACTGCTACAAAGATCTCCTGGAAGTCAGGCGATACAGTTACAGTCGTTAAGGGTCTCGGTGATGGTGTTTACACACTCACAGAGGATGCAGCTCCTGCAGGATACAATGTAACATCAAGCATCTTCTTCACGATCAAGGAAGGAAATGTATACAGCGGTGCAACATTTGTAGAGAGCAGCAAGCTCGATGACGGACACGTTGTAATGTTCGACAATGCTTGGACAGAAGTTAAGATCTCCAAGAAGGCAGTCGGCGGTGAGTACGACGGATCAGAACTCCCAGGTGCTCTCCTTACACTCCAGGTTATCAAGTTCACAGATGCTAACGTTCCATTCAAGTTTGAAGAGGGCATCCTCGAACTCCATGGTGGCGCTACATATGAAGGTGCAACAAAGGATTCTATCTCCTGGTTCTCCGGTAAAGAGCCTACATTCGTTAAGTCACTTCCTAACGGATCTTATAAGCTCATCGAGGAGCTTGCTCCAGAAGGATATCAGATCGCTACAAACATCTCATTTGATGTTAAGGATGGTGTAGTATCTAACGTTCAGACAATCATCGATAACAATCCTAACCACATCGGTATGTTCGATGAAGCTAAGCCAACAGAGACAACAGAAGCTACAACTGAGCCAACAACAGAGGCAACAACAGAAGCTACTACTGAGGCTACAACAGAAGCAACAACAGAGGCTACTACTGAAGCTACAACTGAAGGAACAACAGAGGCTACTCCTGAGGCTACAACAGAAGCAACAACAGAAGCTACTACTGAAGCAACAACAGAGGTAACAACGGAAGCTACTACTGAGGCTACAACAGAGGTAACAACAGAAGCTACTACTGAGGCTACAACAGAAGCAACAACAGAAGCTACTACATTGCCAGAGATCGTTGTAGAGGCTGCAGAAGAGCCAATCCCTTCACCAAACGTTGAGCTCGTAGTTGAGCCAGTTGAGGAAACACCAGCTCCTGTTATCGAAGTAGTTAAGGAACCAACACCTGCTCCTACAGTTACATACGAGGAAGTTACAGTTCCTGCTCCTGTAATCGATGCAGATGATGACGAGGAAGTACCTACAACAACTCCTGAGTCAACACCAGCTCCTACAGCTACTCCAACTCCTACTCCTGTAGTATCAACTTCTGAAACAGTTTCAAATCCTCCGGCAGAGACACCTTCTAAGACAACGTCGGAGACACCTGCTAGAACAACTTCTACTGTCACATCTACAGGTGAGAGCATGTCAACAGCAACAGTACTCGGTTGGAGCTCCTTCGCAATTGCAGTACTTATCGCAGCAGTAGAGATCGTTCATAAGAGAATGAACAAGAACCACTACTGATATCTGACAAATAGATAAACTAAAGAGAACCGCTTCGATCGAAGCGGTTCTTTTCTTTTGTCTCTTATTACAAGAATAGGTTGTCAGATCATTCCGGCTTGAACTTTTCGAAGATAAAGACTTCAAAGAATCCGCGGGCTTTATTCAGCTCTTCCTGGGATCTGATCGTCCAGGCTACCATCTCACAACCATAAAGCTTTTTACAAAGATTAAGAGAAAAGCTGTTCATGAATTCGTGGTTATAAGCAACGAAGTCAGGCTTACAGTAGCCGTTGAACAACAGGTTAGTAACAAGTACTTTCTGCGAAAGTGTTTTCTTGTCAGAATGAAGGTAGTTGCTTGCGAGGATACCTCTTGCAAAATCCTTACGGTTCTTTGAAAACCAGCGAACAACGGCAGGATTAAATGACTCAATACAGAAGGTACCTTTATAGTTGTCGAGTTCTTTGGCAAGTGCTTCGGATGTCTTCAGGAAAGGACCGTGCGGTTTGATCTCGATTATGAGAGGAACCTTTCCGTTTACGAGCTTCAGAACGTCTGTAAGGAGCGGAGCGGTAAAGGAAGTATCAACTAACTTATATTCCATGAGCTGAGCGTAGGTGAGATCTGTGAGGCGTTTTTTGACACCGCACATCCTTTTAAGAGAGTCATCATGGAAAATAACGAGCTTGCCGTCCTTTGTGAGCTGTACGTCGAGCTCGATTCCGTATCCTTCGTTTACGGCTTTTTCGAAAGCAGGATAGGAATTCTCCGGTATTGTTTCATTATCGAATACGCCTCTGTGGGCTATAAAGGTCTTCTTAAACGGAAGCATAATGTCTTCACGCTTTTTATTCGGCTTAAGGGATAACAGATACCAGATAAGCGCCAGTGCTGCCAGAAGGAGCAGCGAACCGATTATGATTATCAGCGGTATTACGAATTTCATAGAGTTCTCCTATATTTTTATTAAATAATAAGATAACACAAAAAACGGGTTACTGTGCTAGAATATGGAATGGAGGTCACTATGGAAATTTTGAAGTGGATTTTGATCGCTGCCCTTATCATTGTTGGGGCAATGATCGCTTATATAGTTATCTATTTTTTGTTTGTCTTTATCTGCTCGTTGTTTATCAACAAGAACAAGGAGTACGATCACGAATCTAAGTTTTACAGATTCCTTATCTGGTCTTCTACAGGCCTTGGCCTTAAGGTCTTGAGAGTTAAGTATGATATCAACGGACTCGATAAGATTCCTGAAGGTAAGCAGATGCTCTTCGTCTGCAACCACAGATCGAATTATGATCCGCTTGTATCTTGGTACATCTTAAGAAAGAACCATCCGTCATTCATCTCTAAGGCATCGAACTTCAATGTGCCTTTCTATGGTCGTATGATCAAGAGATGTTGTTTTATGGCTATCGACAGAGCAAATGCGAGAAATGCGATGACAACCATCGACAGAGCATCGAAGCTCCTTATGGCTAATGAAGTGTCTATTGCGGTATATCCTGAGGGAACGAGAAGTAAGAAGTGTGTTTTATTGCCTTTCCACAGCGGTGTATTTAAGATCGCTCAGAAAGCAAATGTTCCTGTTGTCGTATTGACGATCCAAGGCACAGAGAAGATCTCCAAGAACTATCCTTGGAGAAGTACAACAGTAAGGATCAATGTTGTAGATGTTCTTTCGGCTGAACACGTTAAAGCGTCGAAGACATCTGATATATCGGAGGAAGCAAGGGAATTGATCGCTAAGGATCTTGAAGAGAACAAACTCTGATTGTTTTTGGGGGGAAGAGGATGTCTAAGGTCACGATTTACTATAATGCCTTATCCGGAAACGGCAGGGGCGAAAGTGAAGCTCAGAAGGTTAAGGAGTACTATCCGAACGACGAGGTATCGTTCTCGGATATTCGTAAGATAAATACAGAAGAAATCTTGAAAGGTGATTCCGATATCGTTGTTATTGCAGGCGGCGACGGAACATTGAATCATTTTATTAATGATGTAGATACTGACAGTATCACAAAGCCGGTCTATTTCTATGCGACAGGATCAGGAAATGATTTCCTTAATGATCTTGGCAAGAAGAAAGAAGACGGTCCTGTTCAGATCAATGCCTATATCAAGAATCTGCCTATCGTTAAGGTTAACGGCATGACGAGAAAGTTCATCAACGGAATCGGATATGGTATAGACGGCTATTGTTGTGAAGAAGGCGACAGGATTCGTGCTACATCAGATAAGACCGTTAATTACACATCTATCGCTATCAAGGGTCTTCTTTTCCACTATAAGCCTACTAATGCTATCGTTACTGTCGACGGTAAGGAAACAAGATATAACAAGGTTTGGCTGTCTCCTGCAATGAACGGCAGGTTCTATGGCGGCGGAATGATGGCTGTTCCGAACCAGAAGAGACTATCTGATGATCACAAACTTTCTAATCTGGTATTTTTCGGAGCAGGTAAGATCAGGACTCTCATAATGTTCCCGTCGATCTTTAAGGGTGAGCACATTAAATACACCAAGTATGTAAAGATCACAGAGGGAAAGAATATCAAGGTTAAGTTCAACAGGCCGGTCGCTTTACAGATCGACGGCGAGACTGTTCTTAATGTAACAGAGTACGAAGCTCACGTTTAATACTGTCTTCCGAGAAGTTTATATATAGCTTCAGCTGAAGGCAATTCTCTTGAGAAAGCACAGGCCGATCCGGCAGCAACTCCTAATTCGAGGGCGCTCGCGGATGACAGGCCTTTTTTCTTGCCTGCGATAAATCCAGCCAAAAGCGAATCTCCAGCACATACAGTGCTTACGACTTCACCCTTGTATGCTGTGAAGAGCGTAAGTTCTCCTCTCTCATCAAGGAACAGGGCACCGTCTTTTCCAAGGGAAACGATGACTTCCTTTGCGCCCATATCCTTGATCTTTTTCGCATACTCGAAAACACTGTCGAGATCGTTCGATTCTATAACAGTATCGAACATCTCAGCGAGCTCATCCACATTCGGCTTAACTACCATAGGACCGTTCTTGAGAGCTCCTAAGAACAGTTCGCCCGTGCAGTCTAGAGCGAACGGCACCTCTGAGTCTTTAAGGATGCAGGTAAGTTCCTCATACGGGTTTTCGCTAAGACCGGGCGGAACGCTTCCTGAGAAAATGACAAGATCGGAAGAAGTAAGTGACTTTAGTTTATCCTTAAGCTCCTCATATGATCCTTTATCTATCACCGGACCGGGAGCATTGATCTCAGTTTCCTTATCTGATGTACTGAGTTTAACGTTTATCCTGGAGTTTCCTTCCTTAAGGTGAATGAAGTCGGTTATGCATATACCCTTTAAACCGTCCTCTATGGCCGCACCGTTGCTTCCTGCAACAAATCCAAGGCAGGTACACTCATGACCAAGACTAGCCAATACACGGGCCACATTTATGCCTTTGCCTGCATAAACGGTATATTCTTCGCGAGCCCTGTTCATCTGTCCCTCGTTAAGGGAATCGATGTTGATATAGCAGTCTATAGACGGATTGAATGTAACTGTGTAGATCATAAGTGATGCCTCCAACAGTCATTATACATTTTTTAGGGCATTAAAGAACCGCTTCTATAAGAGAAGCGGTACCTTAATAAAAACCTACAAGGAGAACCTTTTAATCATTCTTTTTTTTGTTTATCCTTACTCTGCTTAACCAGAAGTATTATCGTAAGGATTATCACGGCCGACAGTAAGCATATGATTACAATATTCTTTACTGACAGCTTGATCAGCAAAGCCAACGTAAACATGAATAACTCCCCTAAGTAACCAAACTCTAATAAAACCAACAAAAAACCTTATGAACCCATTATAGAACGCTATGAGTAAAAGTAAAGGGAAATTGATATTGTTTACAAATCATTAAGAATTTGGACTTATTCACGTAACGAAAAACTTCGGTATCTTATTAGGACTACCGAAGCTTTCGTGTACTTGCGTTAGACGATCATCATCTGAAAGGAATGATCTTAGCTGTAGCGCACTTTGAGATGAACTCAGGACTTCTGGTAAAGCCGTAAACTACAGTCTTTCTGGAGGTTCCGTTGTTGAGGAGGGAAACCCAGTAGTTGAATCCGTCCGTGTCAGGCTCTCTTTCCATAAACGTTGTGTAAAGCCTTGTTACATATTCCTCGTTGGAAAGGTTATAGCCTTCCATCTCCTCGCTCAGGAAGAACTGAGCTCCGACTGACTCCCAAGTAACCTTGTGGCTTGCGAGCATGCAGCACCAGTAAGCAAGTCCCTCATTATCGTAATTTCTGTTCAGGGCTTTCTTGTAAAGTCCTGCTACAAGCTCGATTAGATATCCTTCAGGATAGATATTGATGTTCGATACGATAGATGTACCGGATAAGATTCCATAGTAGGCACAGGTGTTAGCCCATTCCTGAGAATTAATGAAGGAAGTGGCAGCATCCAATCTGCTTATCTCTCCGTTGTTGAGCTTGCTTACCCAATAATCCTTACCTGCAGAATCGGCAGCTCTGTCGAAGAATACTGTGTAGAGTACGTCAACAAACTTATCGTTACTGTAGTTCATTGATATGAACTCTTTACTGTTGATAAAGGACCTTGCTACCTCTCCGCCGTTTAACTCATATGTCCTGAGTTTTCCAGCCCAATAATCCATACCGCCCTGATCAGGTTCACGACCAAATGTGTACTGATAAAGCCTTGTTACAAAGTCTTCTACGGATGTAAAGGAACGCGATTGTGCATCTGCCGGTATGTAGTATGAGAACGGATGATCATCTGGCTTTGGATCAGGATTTGTTGTAGGCGGGGTATAAGTCGTGAAATATGCCCTACACTCTCTGTCTCTGTCAGCTGTGAATTTTAAGGTTGCTTCTGTTGATTCGTACTTATTAGCGCCTTCGTAAATAACCCATTTAGTGAACTTATGTCCGTAGTTCGGAGTTGCTGATACCGTAATCGAATCACCGCTGAAAGATCCGAAGGATTCTGTTACTGTACCGCTGCCGCTTATGATTGTTGTCATCGTGCAAACTGTCTTGAATTTCACGTTCTTGTCGCACGCTATGGCACCCTGTGAGGATTTGTAATACGAGTGATTTGCATTGCCCAAGTAGTTGGATTTTACTCCGTTATATGCATTTCTCAATCTGTCATGGAAAGAGATGTCCACCTCGCTTATCTTGTTTTCGTAAAGGTGAAGAGTCTGTAGTCCGTAAGCTTTTTGGCTGAGTATAAGTTGCTCTATCTGATTGTTCTGACAGAAAAGCTGGACCAAGTCTGTATTCTTGCTCAGATCGAGCTTTTTGAGCTTGTTGTTACGGCAAGTAAGTTCTTGAAGCAATTGCAAATTATCAACATTTAATGTTTCAATGGAATTGTAAGAACAGTCAAGGTTTTCCACGTTTGTGAAGTACTCAATACCTTTCATATTCTTGATGTTCTTATTGCAACAGTCAAAGTTCTTAACTGCTTCAATCTCTGCGGTACTGAGTTTGTTATCTTTGACTTTATCGAATTGTTGTACATAAGAGCGAAGATTAGCATCCGGGAAGTTCGTTGAATTGATGTCAATTCCGTCAGCAGCCAGTACGGAAGCTTGTCCTAAAAATGGCAATACTGAGGCTGCAATGGTAGTAATTAAAAGAAATTCTGATAAACGTTTCATTTATTCATATACCTTCCTGAAATCATTATGTTCACTTTGCACAAACATACTGGAATAATTGTGATGTTGTGCACAAAGAATTTATATTAGAACATATATTTAATTTACATAGTAACACCTAGATGACATAATGGATAGAGTTATTAAGGAAGAATGATATGGATGAGCGATATCTTGTGTTGATATCGGCTTTAAAGTTTTCTACTAAAATGCCATATATTTGTCATTCTTCTTAGAAAACGGAGTGAGGATCAAATGAATAAAAAAAGCCGATGTTCAGCTATTTCAGTTGTCTTTTTTTCTTTAAGCTTAATACTGGTATTGTTTCTTTTTGGAACACATAAGCCGGTTAGTTCTTTTGGAGATAAGATCTTTTATTATTCCATAAGAAGTGGCAACCAGGTTGCAGTGTATGTTAAAGGTAACGGTACCGGTACCACACCAAAGCCATATTTACACTTTTTTTATAAGCTTCATGGTCAGCAGAACACACCTACTGCTACGTTATCACGATCCAGTTATGATAGTGATGGTAATGCAATCTATACCTGTGATATTGCTCAATTTAAAAATATTAGCGCTTCTGATGATAAATTGGATTTCAGATATTTTGGCTACAGTGATGATGGCAATGCTAATCAATATATATATTTTGATCAGTGTTCTGTTAAAAATGTCGCAGACTGTATTTCCTTGTCTCTTTCTGAGGAGGATCCTTATGTCGAAGAGGATCGCGAATATCTTGTCAGCGTGAAGTATGAGATAACTGATCCTGCTGTTGAAGAGTATATAGATCTGGATAAAGATTTTAAGATCGTTGTAGGCGATGAATCGTTTGATACTGAAAAGACTACTGACAGCACATTTATGTTTAAGCAGACGGAACAACTAAAACCAGGCTCTCATCAGGTAAATGTAAAGTTCAAGGATGTTGTGGGTAATTATATCTATTTTCCTCTTGATGAAGATGAAACATTAGAAGTCATTCCTAAGATTTTCAATTTTTCGATCGAAAACATGGTAGACGATCATGCTGGTCTTGGTGATGATATATGTGACCTGTACTGTGACGGAGAATACACAGTATCTTTCGAGCATGATTGCGGAACAAACTTAACTAACAAGCTATATCTGTATGATCTGACAAGAGGACGTAGTCTAAATGATTATGCCTTAGACTCCGGTGCTGGAATGAAGCTAATTCCTTTTAATGATAGGAATGATATCTTTGTTAATCACGAACTGCTCTTCATTACAGTCATGACATACAATAACGTGGATTATGTTTTTGGTAACGGCGATTATCTTGGTACTGATGTTTTCGATAAGAATTCAAAAACACTTATAGATAGGGATTGTTTAACCAAGGTTTCTACACCTACGACAGTCAAGTTTCATAATATCGATCCTAAAACTTTTGAGTTTAAAAGATCTACGCCTTGGCAGAGTCATACTCAGGGAAACAATAATGAATCATTCGATAATTGGGCTGTAATCGTTGATGATAAACTAGAAGTAAGATTTGGAATCCCATTTCTAAGTTCATATGATGTAAAGTACAAAGTACAAGATGAAGAAGTTAGTAAATCAATTCCTTCTCCGCACAATTCAACTTTTTCATTTTCTTCTAGAATCACAAAGAATGAAGCTGATAAGATCATCGAGCTTGATCTTATGGTGGAAGCATCCTGTAGGGAAGCGGAAGATAAAAGAATAATCGACAGATTCGATATGAGATCTTTTGAAGATGAAAAGCAGATCTCTGTATATCCAGATCTGAATGTTTCAAACTTGTCTGTTACTGTTCCGTCCAAAAAGAAGTTAAATGATACTGATACAGTTAAGGTGCAACTTTGTAAGAATACAAATTCCTGTTATTACGATTCTGGATTAACGGTTAAGAGTATAAGCACAGAAAATAATTCCACAAAAAAAGTTTTAGGGGCTACATACAGTGATGGTTGGCTCACCCTTCCAATATCAGGTTTTTCCTCGATCCTTACCAACGGTGAATCTTTGACGTTTACTGTTGTTGTAGAGGATAACGCCGGTCAAACAGAAGAGATTGCTATTAATACAGGAAAAGAATATGTTTCTAAA